>JBJMQK010000097.1:0-3240 GCA_045802735.1 Anaeromyxobacteraceae bacterium
CCTCGCCTTCCGTCGCCTTGGCCGGCCCCCGGGCCCCGCGCGCGAGACGCGGGCGTTCCGGTGCACCGCGACCCCGAGCTCGCCGACTCCCTGGCCCGGCTCGCGCTCGGCCAGCAGGTGCCCGAGGAGCTGTGGACGGCGGTGGCCGAGGTGCTCGCCTGGGCCTACTCGTTGCATTCGTCTCGAAGTTGGCCAATTACCCCAAAGCGGTGATAGAGGCCCTGGGGCCTCGACCCGATAGGAGGCATGTCCGTCAGTCCCGCCCCGGCCGTACAGGAGCACCTCGATGTCCGCAGTTCCCGCCTCGACCAGCCGCCGCCGCGTCTCCACCGATGAGACGCTGAAGCTCTGGAAGCAGTACAAGCGCACCGGGGACCTCCAGGTCCGCAACCGCCTCGTGATGACCTTCGCCCCGCTGGTGAAGTACATCGTCTTCAAGAAGGTCCGCGAGCTGCCGGCGCGTTGCGAAGTGGAGGACTTCATCTCCTGCGGACTCGAGGCGCTGATCGCCTCGATCGACCGCTACGACCCGGCCAAGGGCGCCACGCTCGAGCAGTTCGCCTGGACCCGCATCCACGGCGCCGTGCTCGACGAGCTCCGCCGTCAGGACTGGGCGCCGCGCTCGCTGCGTCGCTGGGAGCGCGACATCGCCAAGGCGCGCGCGCAGTTCGGCGCCGTCCACGGCCGCCGGCCGTCGCGCGAGGAGCTCGCCGACTCGCTGGCCATCTCAGTCGACGAGCTGCGCCGCCGCGAGGACGACATCTCGGTGTCCGACGTCACGTCGCTCAACACGCTCGTGATCTCCGACGACGAGACGACCGTCGAGCGCATGGACACGCTGGCGAGCACCGACAGCCGGCTCGATCCCGAGCAGGCCGCCGCCGCCACGCACGCCAAGGAGCGCTTCCGCCGCGCCTTCGAGACGCTGCCCCAGCGCGAGCGCGAGGTCGCCGTGCTTCTCTACGTCAAGAACCTCACGCTGCGCGAGATCGGCGAGATCCTCGGTGTGTCCGAGAGCCGCGTCTGCCAGATCCACTCGCAGCTCAAGCGCACGCTCAAGGCGCAGCTCGCCGAGGAGAGCCTGCTCTTCTCCGCAGTCGGCTGACGCGGCCTCGGTACCAGCCGCTCAAGTTCGCGGCGGGCCGGCCGATCAAGCAGGGCGATATGGATATCGGTCACATCACCTTCCGGGATCTGAGCGCGCCTCAGGTCCCGCGGACGGAGCGCATGGAAGCGTCCGGTTCCGCGAACCAGCCTGAGGGCGTGCAGAGCACGCCTCTCCGCGCGTCGGGCGACATCCCGGCTACGCCGCCGGTGGACGTCCTGGCCGACATCGATCGCGCCTCTGCACGCGCAGCGGAGCTGGCCCGGGCCAACCGCGAGCTGCACTTCGAGAAGGACTCCGCCAGTGGGCGGATCATCGTCCAGGTCCGCGACCTGGAGGGCAACGTCCTTCGCACCATCCCACCCTCGACCGCGCTCGACATGATGTCGGGGGCTGGACTCTAGGAGGCAGCCATGGCCGGTTCACTCGCACTCAGCGGTCTCGCCTCGGGGCTCGACTCCAGCACCATCGTTCAGAAGCTGATGGCGATCGAGGCGCAGGGCAAGACCCGCCTGACCAGCAAGCAGTCGCAGTCCATGGCCCGCGAAGCCGGGCTCAAGGACATCCAGGCCAAGCTGACCGCGCTCAAGACGGCCGCGGACGCGCTGGCGGCCGACGGGACGTGGAAGAGCGCCCAGACGGCCGATTCCTCCGACGCCGCCCGCATCGCCGCCACCATCCTCGGCGGAACCGCCGGCGCGGGCTCGGCCACGCTGAACGTCACGTCGCTGGCCGCGGCCGCGCAGCACGCCTTCGAGTACGACCCGGCCGCCGGCGGGAACGTCTCCATCAACGGCACGACCGTCACCCTCGCGGCCGGGACCTCGATCCAGGACGCCGCAGCCAAGATCAACGCCGCCGGCCTGAGCGTCTCGGCGACCGTCGTCCACGACGAGCTGAACCAGCGCGACGTCCTTGCGCTCGCCGCGAAGACCACGGGTCTGGCCAGCGAGTTCGCGGTCACCGGCCTGGGCGCCGCCGCCAACGACCGCTGGGAGCGCGCGGGCACGAACGCGGCGTACACGATCGACGGCAAGGCGGGCAGCTCGACGACCAACGTCATCGAGAACGCCATTCCGGGCGTGCGCCTGACGCTGAAGGCGACGACCCCCTCGCCCGTCACGATCACGGTCGGCTCCCCGGCCACCGACCAGGACGCGGTCAAGGCGAAGATCAAGGCTTACGTCGACGCCTACAACGGCGTGATCGACCTGGTCAACGCCAAGACGACCGAGAAGACGATCCCGAACGCGACGGCGACCTCGGACCTCACCAAAGGCCGGCTGTTCGGCGACACGGGCCTGACCTCCCTGGTCAGCCGGATGCGCACGAACTCGAGCGCCGACGACTCCAATGACGCCTGGGATTCATGGGCCGATCTGGGCATCAGCACGGGCAAGGCCTCGGGCGCCACGAGCGACGGCGCGAAGCTGGGCAAGCTCCAGATCGACGACGCCAAGCTGACCGATCTGCTCGCCTCGAGCCCGGAGAAGGTCAAGACGCTGCTCGGCACGCTGAGCAAGCAGGTCGACACCTTCGTCGACGGCCAGAGCAAGGTGCTCACCGGGCGCATCGCGTCCGAGGACACCCAGCAGAAGGCGCTCGGCGACCAGATGCTCAAGATGGACGACAAGCTGAAGCTCAAGCAGGACCGCCTCGAGAAGCAGTTCGCGGCCATGGAGACCGCGCTCTCGGGCGCGCAGAGCCAGCAGGCCTGGCTGCAGGGCCAGCTCGCCGGCCTGCCGTCCTGGAGCTAGAAACGCTCAATTTCGGCGGCGGCGCGCCGATCACCGGGAGGCGAAGTCCGCTATCCCCTCGGAGGTTCCGTGCCTACGTACGCCCCGGCCTCGCCGGCCGCCTATAAGCAGCAGAGCATCCTCACCGCGCCGCCCGAGCGGCTCGTGGTGATGCTCTACGACGGCGCCCTGCGCTTCCTCTTCCAGGCCGCCGCCGCCATGCGCGAGGAGAAGCTCGCCCTCAGCGACGAGAAGCTCCGCCGCGGCGAGGCGATCGTCGACCATCTGCTGGAGACCCTCGACATGTCCGCCGGCCAGATCGCCTCGAATCTCGAGGGGCTCTACGTCTTCTGCAAGCGCCTGCTCGCCGAAGCCCGCCAGCAGCGCGATGCGGACAAG
>JBJMQK010000106.1:0-3829 GCA_045802735.1 Anaeromyxobacteraceae bacterium
GTCCGCCTACGCCCACGACATCTACGCCTCGGTCATCAAGAAGGGGAAGGCGACCGAGGAGGAGCAGATGAAGACCGCCAAGGTGGCGACGGTCGTGTTCGGCGTCGTCGCGGTCGGCCTCGGCATCCTCTTCAAGGGCCAGAACGTGGCGTTCATGGTCGGCCTCGCCTTCTCGATCGCCGCCAGCGCGAACTTCCCGTCGCTGCTCATGTCCGTCGTGTGGAAGCGCTTCTCGACGGCGGGCGCGGTGGCGTCGATCGTCACCGGCGCCGTGCTCTCGCTCGGCATGATCCTCTTCAGCGAGACGGTGTGGGTCCAGATCTTCCACTTCCCGCAGGCGATCGTCCCGCTCAAGAACCCGTGCGTCATCTCGATGACCGCGTCGTTCGCGGTGGGCATCCTCGTGTCGCTCCTCACGCCCGAGGAGTCGGCGCAGAAGATGTTCGAGGAGGAGAAGCTCCGCACCTACCTCGGCGTCGGCTCGGAATAGCTTCGAGCACGGCGTCGATTCGAGAGGCGGGGCGAGTCGCCCCGCCTCTTCTCTTTTCGTGTCACCATGGACCGCACCCGAAGTCCGCAGGAGATCGCCGCCGTGAAGCGCGCCACGCTCGCCCTCGCCCTCCTCGCCGCCGCCGCGTCCGCGCGCGGCGCGCCGCCCGCAGGAGGGGCGGCGGCCCCGGATCCCGCGCTCGCCGACGCGCGCGCGGCGGAGGTCGTGACGGCGCTGCGCGACGACCGCTCGGTGCGCGTCGCGAAGGCCTTCGCCCCGGCGCTCCACGCCGAGCTGCCGCCGCCGCGCATCACCGCCGCGCTGCGCAAGGTGGCGGCCGCGCTGGGCGCCCTCACCGGCGCGTCGCCCGACGCGGCGGCGCGGACGTCGACGCACCGCGCGTACGACCTCGCCTTCGAGCGCGGGCGGCTGCGCCTCGACCTCGACTTCTCCGCGGACGGCCAGGTGACCGCGTTCGCCCTGCACCCGCCGCTCGGCGCGGCGGAGCCGGTCCGCGGGGCGCGGGCGGCCGAGGTCGCGGTCGGGCACCCGCCGCTCCTCCTCCGCGGGACGCTCCTCGTGCCGCAGGGGGCGGCGAAGGTCGCGGCCGCGCTGCTCCTCCCGGACGCCGGCGCCGACCGCGACGGCGCGCGCGGCAAGGACCCGCGGCCGCTGCGCGACCTCGCCGAGGCACTCGCCGCGCGCGGCATCGCCTCCCTGCGCCTCGAGCGGCGCTCCGCGCTCTACCCGGACGCCGCGGCGCAGGGGACGCCCGACTCGGACGTGGTGGAGGACGCGCTCGCGGCGCTGCGCCTGCTCGGCGCGACGCCGGAGGTCGACCCGGCGCGTCTCGTCGTCGTGGGGCACGGGCTCGGAGGCGTCCTCGCGCCGGACCTCGCGGCGCGCGCGGCGCCGAGCGGTCCCGTCGCCGCGCTCGCGATCGTGGGTGCGCCCTCGCAGGCGCTCCCGCTCGCGTTCGCTGACGCGGCGCGCGCGTCGAAGGCGCTCGCGCCGGGCGACCTCGCGCGCGAGGAGGCGCTCGCCGAGCGCGCGTTCTCGGGCCGGCTCGAGGACGACGAGCTGTTCCACGGGCACGGGCGCGCGTTCTGGCGCGACCTGCGCGGCCGCGATCCGGCGAAGCACCTGCGGCGCCTCGGCATCCCGGTGCTCTTCGCGGCCGGCGAGCGGGACCTCGTCGCAGGCCCGGAGGATCAGCGGATGTGGGCCGGGACCTTGCAGGGGGTCGAGGGCGTGACCTTCACGTCGCTGGGCGCGGTCGACCACGACCTCGTCGCGAGCGGGGACCGCGCCGCGCCGGGGGCGCTGAAGGTGCTCGTGGAGTTCGTCGCCGCGGTGCCGGCGCGCGCGACCGCGAAGCCGATCTCGACCTCGCACGCGACCCCGACCGCGACCCCGACCTCGACCGTGAAGCCCCCCCGTTCACCCTGAGCCCTTCGACTCCGGCCGCGATGAGGCCTACGCTCAGGGCAGGCTCCGCGCAGCGGAGTCGAACGGCGAAGGCGTGGCCGCCCGCTACCCCAGCTCCGGCACGTGCCTCGCCAGCACCTCGCGCAGCCTCGCGAGATCCGGCCGGCGCGCGAGCGCCTCCTGCACGTATCGCAGCGACGCCGGGATAGACACCAGGAAGCCCGGGTTCTTCTTCACGCGGTCGATGAAGACGAAGCGGCCCGCGTCCTTGAGCTTGCGCTGCACCGTGAGGAGGTCGAACACCTCGCGGAAGGGCTCGTACGGGAGCGCCGGTCCGCCGGCGGCGGCGAGCTTCTCGAGGTAGCGGCGCAGCATGCGCTCGACGACGTCGGGCGGCAGCTCGACGTACGAGTCGCGCAGGAGCGCCACGAGGTCGTACTGCCGCGGCCCGAGGAGCGCGTCCTGGAAGTCGATGACGGCCTGCTCGCCTGACGGCAGCACCATGATGTTGCGCGACTGGTAGTCGCGGTGGGTGAACCCCTTCGGCTCCGCGTCGAGCAGCGCCGCGATGCGCTCGAACTCGGCGTCGACGAGGGCGCGCTCGGCGGGCGACAGCGTCCGCCCCTTCCACGCCTCGAGGAGCCACTCGCGGAAGTGGTGCAGCTCCCACAGGTACAGGTCCCGGTCGAACGAGCGCCCGAACGCGATCGACCCCGAGGGCTCGCGCTCCGCCGCGGCGCGGAGCCGCGCCAGCGCGTCGATCGCGCCCTCGTACAGCCTCGTCCGGTCGTCGCCGGCGAGGAGCCGCGTCTCGAGCATCTCGTCGCCGAGGTCCTCGAGGATCATCAGGCCGCCGCGCGGATCGTCCGTGTAGAAGCCGCGGATCGCCGGGACGCGCACGCCGCGCGCGGCGAGGTAGCGCTGGACGTCGACGAACGGATCGACGTCGGGCCGGGCGCCCTTCGTGACCTCCTCCGGCTTGGCGTCCGGCGGCATCACCATGACGACGTGCGACGAGGGCGGCGCGCCGACGCGCCAGTAGCTCCGCGCCGAGGCGTGCCCGGCGAGGCGCCGCACCGGCGCGTTCCCGGCGTCCGTGCCCGTCGCGCGCGACACCGCGTCCCGCACGCGGCGCTCGGTCGTGTCCGTGTCGCTCATCGCCTTCCCTCGTGCTATGACCCCGCCCTTCCGGCGGGATCGCCGGAGCGGGAGACCGCATGCCCTACCACGACAACGTCCTCTCCGCGATCGGGTCCACCCCGCTCGTGAAGCTCAACAAGGTGGTCGGCCCCGACGACGCCACCGTCCTCGCCAAGCTCGAGTACCTGAACCCCGGCGGCTCCATCAAGGACCGCATGGCGCTCCACATCATCGAGAAGGCGGAGCGCGAGGGGCTCCTCCGCCGGGGCGGCACCATCGTCGAGAACACGAGCGGCAACACCGGCATGGGCGTCGCGCTCGCGGCCGCCGTGAAGGGCTACCGCTGCGTCTTCACGATGCCGGACAAGATGTCGAAGGAGAAGCAGGACGCGCTGAAGGCGTTCGGCGCGCAGGTGGTGGTGACGCCGACGAACGTGCCCGCCGACTCGCCCGAGAGCTACTACTCGGTCGCGAAGCGCATCGCGGCGGAGACGCCGAACAGCTTCTACCTGAACCAGTACCACAACCACGACAACATCGAGGCGCACTACCGGACGACGGCGCCCGAGATCTGGGAGCAGACGGGCGGGCGCTTCGACGCGTTCGTCACCGGCATCGGCACCGGCGGGACGATGAGCGGCTGCGGCCGGTTCTTCAAGGAGAAGAACCCGAAGATCCTGAACGTGGGCGCCGACCCGGTCGGCTCGGTCTACTTCTCGATGTTCAAGACCGGGAAGCTCTCGATTCCCCACGTCTACAAGGTCGAGGGGA
>JBJMQK010000244.1:0-7162 GCA_045802735.1 Anaeromyxobacteraceae bacterium
ATCTACATAGCGCGGCCACCCGGACCTTAGAAGCGGAGAAGACCGCTCACCGCGCGGCCCCGGCGGGGGCCTGATTCGGTGGCGCGCCGCGGCGCGTCGTGACAGGCTCTGGCCCCGTGAACACGGACGTCATCGTCGTCGGCGGCGGGATCAGCGGCCTCACCTTCGCGTTCGAGAGCGCCCGGGACGGGCGCGAGACGCTCGTCCTCGAGCAGGCGCCGACGGCGGGCGGGTGTCTCGCCACCCACCGTGCCGGATCCGGGTTCTGGTACGAGCTCGGCGCGCACACCTGCTACAACTCCTACGTCGGCCTCGCCGCCGTGATCGAGGCCTGCGGCCTCCGCGGCGACCTCCTCGAGCGCGCCAAGAGCAAGCTGCGCTTCGTCGAGGGCGACGACCTCCTGCCGGGCGCGAACCTCGGCGCGCTGCTGCGCCTCTTCTCCTGGGGCGAGCTCCTGCGGTCGCTGCCGCGGATGTTCACCGAGAAGAAGGACGGACAGACCGTCTACTCCTACTACTCGCGGCTCGTGGGCCGGACGAACTACGGCGCGGTGCTCGGGCCGATGCTGTCCGCCGTCCCCTCGCAGAGCGCCGACGCGTTCCCCGCGGGCATGCTCTTCAAGTCGCGGGCGACGCGCCGCAAGGACCTGCCGCGCAGCTTCACGGTGAAGGGCGGCCTCGCCTCGATCGCCGACGCCATCGCGCGGCAGCCGCGCATCACGGTCGCGACCGGGCGCGCCGCCGCGCGGATCGACGCCGCCGGCGACCGCTTCGTCGTGACCACGGGCGACGGGGAGCGGCACGAGGCGCGCATCGTCGCGCTCGCGACCCCGCCCGGCGCGGCGAGCGCGCTCCTCCGCGGCGTCGCGCCCGAGCTCGCCGCGCAGGTCGCTCGCGTGAAGGAGGCCGCGGTCGAGAGCCTCGGGCTCGCGGTCCGGGCGGACCGCGTGGCGGTGCCGCCCTCGACGTTCCTCATCCCGCGCGACGACCTGTTCCACTCCGTCGTGACGCGCGACCCGGTCCCCGACGCGAGCTGGCGCGGCTTCGCCTTCCACTTCCGGCCGGGCGTCGGCCGCGACGACAAGCTGCGGCGCGCCGCGGCGCTCCTGCACGTCAAGCCGGCCGACCTCGAGGACGTCGCGGAGCGCCGCACCGTGCTGCCGTCGCCGGTCCTCGGCCACGAGGCGGTCGTGGCCGAGGTGGACCGGCTCTCGGCCGGCCGGCGCCTGTGCGTCACCGGGAACTGGTTCGCCGGGCTCTCGATCGAGGACTGCGTGGACCGCTCGCGCGCCGAGTGGGCGCGCGTCGCGGCGCTGGGCTGAGTCTAGCTCGCGCGCCGCTCGCCCACACCGAAGAGCCTCCGCACGCCGTCGGCGAGCGCCTTCGCGCGGCCCGCCCGCGCCGGCGCGATGAAGACCGTGTCGTCGCCCGCGATCGTGCCGAGCACGTCGGGGAGCGCCGCGAGGTCCACCGCGCGCGCCACCGCCGGCGCGCTGCCCGGGTGCGTGCGCACGACAACCATCGCGCCGTTCGACGCGACCGACGCGACGAGACCCGCCACCGCGGCGAGCCCGTCGCGGCGATCCTCGTCGGCGAGCTCGTAGCGCGTGCCGCCCTCCGGCGCGGAGGCGCGGCGGGCTCCGAGCCGGGCGAGGTCGCGCGAGAGCGTCGCCTGGGTGGCGTCGAAGCCGGCGTCGCGCAGGGCGACGAGCAGCTCCTCCTGCGTCGCGGGGTGGCGCGACCGGATGAGCTCGGCGACGGCGCGGCGGCGGTGGTCGGCGGCGCTCACGGCGGCCCCTTCGTCACGAGCGTCCCGACGCCGCGGTCGGTGAACAGCTCCGCGATGACCGTGTGCGGCTGCCGGCCGTCGAGGACGTGGACGCGCTCCACGCCGCCCTCGAGCGCCTCGAGGATGCACTGCACCTTGATCTTCATGCCGCTCGTGATCGAGCCCGCCTGCAGGCGCCGGCGCAGGTCGCCCGCCGTCGTCTGGCGCACGAGCTCGCCGTCGGGCGCCGACTCGAGGAGGCCCGCCACGTCGGTGAGGTAGATGAGCTTCTTCGCGCCGAGCGCCGCCGCGACGTGGGCCGCCACGTCGTCGGCGTTGATCGACAGGCTCTTCCCGTCCTCGCCGAGCGCCATGGGCGAGATGACGGGACCGTACCCGGAGTCGAGGAGCATGCGCAGGAACTTCTCGCTGACCGCCGTGACCTCGCCCACCGAGCCCAGGTCGCGGCCGCTCTCGTGGACGAGCCGCTTGCCGGTGATGAGGCCGCCGTCCTTCCCCGAGACGCCGACCGCGCCGGCGCCGCGCGCGTTGAGGAGCGCCACCAGCTCCTGGTTCACCTTCCCGGAGAGCACCATCTCGATGATGGGGAGCGAGGTCGCGTCGGTGACGCGCAGGCCGTCCACGAACTCGCTGCGCTCGCCGAGACGCTCGAGCGTCTTCGTGATCTCGGGCGCGCCGCCGTGGACCACGATGGGCTTGAGGCCGACGCGCTTCAGGAGCGTCACGTCCTCGGCGAAGGCCTCCTTGAGGCTGTCGCGCACCATCGCCGCCCCGCCGTACTTGATGACGGCGATCTCGCCCGAGAAGGCGGCGATGTACTTGAGCGCCTCGACGAGGAGCGTGCGCTTGAAGGCGGGGCTGTAGTTCGCGACGTGGTCGTCCTTCGCGAGCATCCCGTCGGCCTTCTGCACGATCATCGACGTGTAGTCGGCGTTGATCTTCACGTAGTCGTAGGAGAGGTCGCAGCCCCAGGCCGTCGCGCGCGCGTCGCCGTCGGCCAGCTCGACGAGCACGTCGATGCGCGTCTCGCGCATGCGCCCCTTGAGCGCCTCGCGGTCGAGGTCGACCGGCGCGCCGTCGACGAAGACGGCGACGCCCTGCAAGGACACCTGCGCCTGGAACGGGTCGATGCCCCAGCCGCGCGTCCCGGCGCGCGCGCCGACCGTGGCGAGGATGCGCCCCCAGTTCGGATCGGCCCCGAAGAGCGCGGCCTTCACGAGCGGCGAGCCGGCGATGGCGCGGGCGCAGTCCTGTGCGGCCTCCTCCGTCGGCGCGCCGGTCACCACCACCTCGACCATCTTGGTCGCGCCCTCGCCGTCGGCGGCGACGGCGCGCGCCATCTCGCCGCAGAGGTCGGTGAGCGCCTTCTCGAAGGTGTCGAGGTCGGGGCCGGGGTCGGCGATGCGCGCGTTGCCGGCGAGCCCGTTCGCGAGCGCCAGCACGCAGTCGTTCGTGGACATGTCGCCGTCGACGTTCACCATGTTGAAGGTCCGCGAGACCGCGCGCGCGAGCGCCTCCTGGAGCGTCTTCGGCGTCACGGCGGCGTCCGTCACGACGACGCACAGCACGGTCGCGAGCTGCGGCGCGATCATCCCCGAGCCCTTGCACACGGCGGCGAGCGTCGCCGTCTTCCCGCCGACGACCACCTCGCGCGCCGTCATCTTCGGGCGCGTGTCGGTGGTCATGATCGCCTCGGCGGCGTTCTCGGCGTGGTCGCCGAGCGCCTCCACGAGCGCCGGCATCGCGGCCAGCATCTTCGCGACCGGGAGGCGCTGCCCGATGACGCCGGTCGACGCCGTGAGCACGGCGCGCTTCTGGATGCCGAGCGCCTGGGCGAGGCCGGCGCGCAGCGCCTGCACGTCCTCGACGCCGCGCGGGCCGGTGAGGGCGTTCGCGTTGCCGGAGTTCGCGAGCACGGCGCGCATCCCCTCGGCGGGAACGCGGGGGCGCGCGTCGAGGATGGGAGCGGCGCACGCCTTGTTCGTCGTGAAGACGCCGGCCGCCGCCGCGGGCACGTCTGAGACCACGAGCGCGACGTCGCGGCGCTGGGGCTTGAGGCCGCTCGCCGCGCCGGCGAAGCGGAAGCCCTTCGGGATCTTCACGTCAGCCCCCGAGGAGGTCGAGGCCGGTGGCCTCGTCCCAGCCCATGGTCGCGTTGAGCGCCTGGATGGCCTGCCCGGCGGCGCCCTTCACGAGGTTGTCGATCGCCGACACCGCGATCGCCGTGCCGGCGCGCGCGTCCACCGCGACGCCGAGGTGCACGCGGTTCGTCCGTGCGACGTCCTTCACCTGGACCTTCTCCGCCGCGAGGATCCGCACGAAGGGCTCGCCGCCGTAGGCCTCGGCGTAGGCGCCGGCGAGGTCGGCCTGCGAGGCGCCGGGGGTGAGCCGGAGCGTCGCCGTCGCGAGGATGCCGCGCCGGATCGGGACGAGGTGCGGCGTGAACGAGATGGGGCCGCAGCTCCCGGCGAAGCGGGCCACGGTCTGCTCGATCTCGGGGACGTGCTGGTGCTTCGCGAGGCGGTAGGCGCGGAGGTCCTCGTCGAGCTCGCAGAAGCTGAAGTCCTCGCTCGCCTTGCGCCCCGCGCCGGAGACGCCGCTCATCGCGGCGACCGCGATGCCGTCTCCCGAGGCGAGCCCTGCGCGGACGAGGGGCGCCACCGCCATCGCCGTCGCCGTCGCGTAGCAGCCCGGGTTCGAGACGAAGCGCGCGCCGCGGAGGCCCTCGCGCGCCAGCTCCGGCAGCCCGTAGCGCGCCTCGGCGAGGAGCCCCGGGGCGGCGTGCTCGAAGCCGTACCAGCGCGGGTAGAGCGCCGGGTCGGCGAGGCGGAACGCGCCGGAGAGATCGACGACGCGCAGCCCGCGCGCGAGGAGCCTGGGGGCGAGGTCGAGGGAGACCTCGGCCGGCGTGGCGAGGAAGGCCACCTCCGCATCGACGCGCTCGGCGTCGGCGAGGGCGCCGTAGCGGAGCGCCGCGGCGCGGCCGTCGAGCGGCAGCCGATCGCCCGCGGCCTCGCCCGCCCAGCGGTCGGACAGGATCGACGAGAGGGAGAGGCGCGGGTGGCGGGTGATGTAGCGGGTCAGCTCGAGGCCGGCGTATCCCGACGCGCCGACGACCGCCGCGGAGAGCGTATGCATGGGGGTGCATGAATATGCAATCCGGCGGGGAAGTCAACGGTACCCGCGGCCCCGCTCGTCTTCCGTTCGCGCTGAGCGTAGGCCGCGCAGCGGCCGGAGTCGAAGCGCGCGCCTTCGACGCGCCTCAGACGTCCGTCGGCGCGCGGCCGGGCTCCTCGGGCTCGCGCCGCGGGTCGCGCGGCTCGTCGCGGCGCGGCACCGAGGTGGGCGGAGGCTCGCCCTGCGAGAAGCCGTACGTGTCCTCGGACCGCGTCTCGGTCTCCACGACGTGGCCGTCCGGTGCCGCGAGCCGCACCCGCAGCCGCTCGCGCTGTGACATGCGGTGCGGCACGAGCGTCCCGGGCTCCGTCACGAGCAGGACCTCGAACTCTGCGTGCACGTCCTCCGGGACCGCCTTGTTCGTCTCGGAGGCGGCCACGCGGCGCAGCCGGGCGAGCGTCGCGGCGCGATCGCCGTCGGCGAGCCTCCCCCGGTACACGAGCGCCACGCAGCGCCGCGCGGTGTCCTCGCCGGTGCAGGGCACGCGCGCCTCGACGCCGTACTCCACGTCGAGGAGCGCCTCGACCGCGGGGAGCTCCGGGACGTACGCGCTCACCTGCTTGCGCCGCAGGGCACCCGGCTCGAGCCTCTCGCCCGCCCAGGCACCGACGAGCACCTCCCAGTCGAACGCCGTCGAGCGCTGGAGCGCGCGGCGCGTCGACTCCCGGTCCCCGGCGCTCGCCGTCTTCGCCGCCGCGAGGGCCTCGTCGAGCCCCTCGGCCCGGCGGAAGCGGCCGTCCTTCGCGACCACCTGCACGAGGGCCTCGTTGATCTTCACGGTCGTGTCGAGGTCCGGGTCGTTGCCGCGCGCGGCGAGGTCGCGGGTGAAGACCCACAGCTCGTCGCCGCGCCGTTCCGTCACGAGGCGCTCGCGCGCGAGGAGCACCGTCGGCTCGGCGCCGCTGCGCCGCGACTCGTGCGCCACGACGACGTTCGCCTGGAAGGGCTCGGGCCACGCGAACCGGAGCGCGATCGCACCGGAGTCGCCGCCGCCGCGGGCGTGCGCGCACGCGAGCGCCACGGCGGCGAGGGCGGTGAGGCTGCGCACGCGCTGGTTCGACAAGGGCGATCTCCCGGAGGGATGGCGGCCCGGCGGCGTTCACTTACCGCGAGCGGCCGGCTCGCGCCTGCTCGGACGGAAGGATCGAGGGCCCGAAAAGCGGAGAGGCGACCCCGTGTCGATCGGGATCGCCTCTCGTTCCTGCGTTTTCTCGCTGATGCCCAGGAGAGGGCTCGAACCTCCATGACCTTGCAGTCGCCAGACCCTGAATCTGGTGCGTCTACCAGTTCCGCCACCTGGGCGAGGTGCCTCGTTCTAGGAGGCGCGCCGGAGTGTGTCAAGGATCCCCTCGGTTCTCCGTCCGCCCTGAGCGGAGCGGAGTCGAAGGGTGGAAACGTCGCCCCGCCCTCCCGGCCGCTCTACAATCCGCCGCCCTTCGAACGGGAGACGCTCATGCTCGCCCCACTCCTCGCGCTCGCCCTCGCCGCCGCGGGCGACCGCGTCATCACCGAGGCGCCGCACTTCCCGTCGCTCCAGGGCGGGGAGACCCTCGGCGTCGGCGGCACCGAGGCGACGTTCGCCGCCGGGTTCTCGAAGCTCTCGGCGGCATGGGTCCAGGGGCTGAACGACGTCGTCGACTACGGCGCCGTCCTCGACTTCGACTGGCTCACGAGCGAGCTGGTCGTGGGCGGCACCTACCGGTCGCTCCTGTGGCGCCAGGGCAACGCGAGCCTCGCCTGGCGCGCGCGCGGCGGCCTCTACGCCGACTTCGGCGCGAGCTACGGCGTGTCGTCGAACCGCAGCGACGCGGGGCTCCAGGTCGCCCCTGGCGTCGCGCTCTCGTGGCGCACGGCGCGCGGCGTCGTGTCGCTCGCGGGCGACCTCCCGCTCACGCTCACCTTCGAGCGCGGCGGCGGCTATCTCGTCGGCCTGCGCGGCAGCGTCGCGTTCGAGACGCCGCTCTGGGGCGACCTGCTCGCCGGCGCGCGCGTCGGGGTGGGCGGGCTGTGGTCGGGGTCGGGTGCCCCGTTCGCGGGTGATTCGCCGCGCGCGGTCCTCGATCTCGCTGCGCTCCTCACCTACAGGATCTTCTGACCGCCGGGTCGTCGCCTCCGGACGCGCGAGACCCGGGTCCGGGTCGCGCCAGGCGGACGCCGCAACGTTCGGCGCGGTTTGCCGGGCACGGCCCTTGTAGT
>JBJMQK010000249.1:0-9810 GCA_045802735.1 Anaeromyxobacteraceae bacterium
GAGTGGATCTCGTCACCCTACGTCACGCACCGCATCCTGCGGCAGACGGTGCGGTCGCTCGTCATGCTCGAGCGCAACGGGAACACGCCGGTGGGGAAGCTCGACGAGACGGAGGACGGTCGCCTCACCGTGCGCGTCTTCCCGGCGAACCGCCTCGACGCGCTCCTGTTCATCGGGCTCGCCGGCGACGTGCACCTCGAGGCCGGCGTCGGCGCCGCGGAGCTGCACCGCACCCGCGCGCGCTTCTACAAGGAGCGCGATCACGACGGCAAGGTGTGCCTCGTGCTCGGCGCGGGGAACGTGAACTCGATCCCCGCCGCCGACGTCGTCGCGAAGATGTTCATCGAGGGCAAGGCGTGCGTCCTCAAGATGAACCCGGTGAACGCCTACATGGGCCCGCTGCTCGAGGAGGCGTTCGCCGACGCCATCGCGCCGGGGTTCCTCGCCGTCGTGTACGGCGGCGGCGAGGAGGGCAGCTACCTCGCGCACCACCCCGCCGTCGACGAGGTGCACATCACCGGGTCGGACAAGACGCACGATGCGATCGTGTGGGGGCCGCCCGGGCCGGAGCGCGCCGCGCGCCTCGCCCGCAAGGAGCCGCTCCTCCAGAAGCCGATCACGAGCGAGCTCGGGAACATCACGCCCGTCATCGTCGTGCCCGGCGCCTGGAGCGACCGCGAGCTGTCGTACCAGGCGGAGAGCGTCGCCGGCATGGTGACGCAAAACGCCTCGTTCAACTGCAACGCCGGGAAGGTGCTCGTCACGCCGCGCGGCTGGGCGATGCGCGACCGCTTCCTCGCGCTCGTGATGGAGAAGCTCGGCGCGACGCCGGCGCGGAAGGCCTGGTATCCGGGGGCCGAGACGCGCTACGCGACCCTCACGGCGGGACGCGGCGAGATCCGCCGCCTCTCCGGCGGAGAGGGGACCTTGCCCTGGACCATCGTCACCGGCCTCGACGCGGCGGACCCGGCGGAGAAGGCCTTCACGATGGAGCCGTTCTGCTCGGTGCTCTCCGAGACGCAGGTCGGGAGCGCCGATCCGGTCGAGTTCCTCGACGCCGCGGCGCGCTTCGCGAACGAGCGGCTGTGGGGCACGCTCTCCGTGATGATCCTCGCCTGCGGCAAGACGCTCGGCGACGCCGCCGCGCGCGGCGCCGTGGAGCACGCGATCCGGACGCTGCGCTACGGGTCGGTCGCGGTGAACGTCTGGTCGGGGCTCGCCTACGCCTCCGGCACCGGGCCGTGGGGCGCCTACCCCGGCTCGACGCTCGAGGACGTGCAGAGCGGCCGCGGCTTCGTGCACAACACGCGCATGCTGGAGCGCGTCGAGAAGCTCGTGTTCCGGGCGCCGGCCTGGAGCCCGCTCAAGCTCCCCTACTTCCCGACGCACCGCACCGCGCACGAGCTGGGCCGCCGACTCGCCGAGCTCGAGGTGGACGGGAGCTGGCGAAAGCTGCCGGGGATCGTGGGCGCGGCGGTGCGGGGCTGAGGGGCGGGAAGTTCAGCAGCCGGGCGCGCGGGAGACGCCGAGCTTCATCCGGGCGATCTCCTGCATCTCCTCGGCGAGCTGGAGCGTGCGGGCGACCGCGCGCCGCGCGCGCTCCTGGTCCTCGCCGGTGCGCGCGTAACGGGGCAGGAGCCGGCGCCCCAGCTCGTGGTGGTACGCCTCGTCCGGCCCGATGACGTCGCGGTAGAGGCGCGCCGTCTCGAGGTCGCCCTGCTCGTCGCAGAACGTGGCGAAGGCCTCGTTCCGCACCTTCGCGAGCGCCTCCCGCGCGAAGGGTCCCGCCGCGAGGCGCTCGGCGGTGGTGTCGAGGCCCTTCATGTACCGGAACATCGGCGTGTGGCCTCCGGCGAGCGGGTCGAAGCCGGCGAGGTCGTGGCCCAGCTCGGCGAGCCGGGCCGCGATGAGCCGGTAGTGGCGCGCCTCGTCGCCGCACTGGCGCGCGAAGCCGAGCTTCAGCTCCGGATCGCGCTCCGCGACGAGCCACATCGCGGCCTCCTCGCTCGCCTCGATCTCGTTCTTGAGGGCGACGAGGAGCAGCTCCTTCACGCCGATCTGCGGCCCCGGCGGCGCCTTCGCGCCCTCGCCGATGCGCGCGAGCGCGGCCGAGAGCAGCGCGTCGAGCCCCGCGACGAACGCGTCGCCTTCGGCCACCTTCAGCGCTTCCATCCAGACGATGTAGTACCCCGCCGCGGGGCACGCCACGCCACGGCCGCGGGACTCTGGCTCACCACACCTCGCACCGCTTCGCCCCGGCGCGCACCATCGGGCTCCCCGCCGGACAGGAGAAGGCCTGCTGGAACTCGGCGAGGTTCGCGAGCGGCCCGTTCACCCGCCAGCGCGGCGGCGAGTGCGGATCGATCGAGGCGCGCAGCCGCGCGTACTCGGGCCTGAGCGCGGTGCACCACGCCTGCGCGTAGGAGATGAAGAAGGCCTGCTCCGGCGTGAAGCCGGCGATGGCCGGCTCGCCCTGCCCCGGGTGCGCGGCGCGGTACGCGGAGAACGCGAGCTTGAGGCCGCCGAGGTCGGCGATGTTCTCGCCGAGGGTGAGCTTCCCGTTCAGCTTCACGTCGCCGATGGCGGGGTCCGCGACGTACTCGCCGTACTGGTCGACGACGCACTGCGCGCGGCGGTCGAACTCGGTGGAGACCGCGGGCGTCCACCAGTCGGTGAGGTTCCCGGCGGCGTCGAACTTGCGGCCCTCGTCGTCGAAGCCGTGCGTGAGCTCGTGCCCGACCACCATGCCGATCGCGCCGTAGTTCACCGCGTCGGACGCGGCGCGGTGGAAGAACGGCGGCTGGAGGATGCCCGCCGGGACGACCATCTCGTTCATCGTCGGGTTGTAGTACGCGTTCACCTGGGGTGGCGTCATGAGCCACTCGTTGCGGTCGAGCGGCTTCCCGATCTTCGACAGATCGCGGTTCACCTCGAACGCGTTCGCGGCGAGGAGGCTCCTGAAGAACGAGCCGCGGTCCACCGCGAGCTCGTCGTAGTCGCGCCAGCGGTCCGGGAAGCCGACCTTGTTGTCCACCTTCCCGAGCTTCTCCTTCGCGCGGGCGCGCGTCGGACCGTCCATCCAGGCGACCCCGTCGAGGCGGCGCCCCATCGCGCCCTCCACGTCCTGCACGAGCTTCTTCGTGCGCGCCTTGCCGTCCTCGCCGAAGTAGCGGCGCACGTAGGCCTGCCCGATCGCCTCGCCGAGCTCGCTCTCCTGCATCTTCACGCAGTGCTTCCAGCGCGCCTCCTGCTCCTTCGCGCCGGTGAAGTTCTTCGCCGTGAACTGGAACGCCTGCTCGCTGAAGGCCTTCGGCAGCGCGCGCCGCGCGGCCATCGTCGAGAGCACCTTCCAGCGCAGGTACGCCTGCCACGTCGCCGGCGGGGTCGTCCCGAGGAGCACGTCGAGGCGCGTGAGGTACTTCGGCGTCGTCGTGCTGAAGGCCGTCACGCCGCCGTGGCCGAGGTCGTCGAGGTAGGCCTTCCACGGGAAGCGCGGCGCATCCTTCTCGAGGCCCGCCAGCTCGACGCGGTTGTAGATGCGCTCCGGGTCGCGCATCTCGACGCGCGTCCAGTGCGCCTCCGCCATCGAGCGCTCGAGCGCGAAGATCACGACGGCGTCGTTCGCGGCGCGGTCCTGGGGGACGCCGGCGAGCGCGAGCATGTGCGCGACGTGCTCGCGGTACGACGCCTGGATGGCGGCGCTCTTCGCGTCGGTCTTGAGGTAGTAGTCGCGATCCGGCAGCGAGAGGCCGCCCTGCTCGATGATGCCGATCACCTGCGTCGCGTCCTTCGCGTCCTGGTCGCTCGTGATCCGGAACACCGGGAAGAGCCCGCGGCGGTGCAGCGACGCGACCTCCTGCGCGAGCGACGGCACGTCCTTCACCGCGTCGACCTTCGCCCACTCGGCGCGGAGGTCCTCGGTGCCGCGCGCCTCGATCGCGCCCTCGTCCATGCACGCCGCCCAGAAGTCGCCGACCTTGTGCGGGTAGCGATCCTGGGGGTCGACCTTCCCGGCGGCGTCGGCCTGCGCGAGGTCGCGGAGGAGCGCCAGGTTCCGCTCCTCGATCTCGACGAAGCTGCGGCTCCAGATGGCCTTGTCGGGCGGGATCTGCGCGGTCGCGAGCCAGCCGCCGCAGGCATAGGCGTAGAAGTCGTCGCACGGCTTCACGGCGGCGTCGACGAGGGTCGGGTCGATGCCGGGGCCCTGCTGCGCGGCCTCCTCGGCGCGGACGGCGGGGCTGGCGGCGGGCGGCGACGCCGGGGGCGCTCCGGACGCGGGGGCCCCCGACGTCTTGCAGGCGAGGGCGGCGGCGAGCGCGAGGAGAGCGAACGGGCGGGACAAGGAAGACCTCCGGGTGCGACGCGGGCGCTTGTCCTTTGGCCGCGGCGAGCGCTGGCCCTACCTAATCGCGCGAGGCCTCGTTTTCGGGGCTCCCTGCGGGGGCGTTCAGGTCGTCGGCTGCGTTGCTCCTCGTCAGAGCCTCGCGCTAGGTTTCGACGATGCCGCTCGAGGTCACCCTCATCGACTACGCCCGCGACCCGCTCACGAAGCTCTACGGGGCGTACCGCACCTGCTACACGCCCAAGACGCCGGGCGAGGTCTGGGAGGAGATCGGCGACGGGCGGATCTCGCAGGAGAAGATCAGCGCGTTCGTTCAGGAGCGGCTCAAGACCGGGCACGTCTCGCCGCTCGAGCAGGTGGTGTTCTGGTTCGGCATCTCGGGCGTGTCGCGCTCGCTCTCGCACCAGTTCGTCCGCCACCGCATCGGCATCAGCTTCGAGCAGCAGTCTCAACGTTACGTGAAGTACAAGGAGGATCGCCTCGAGTACGTGACGCCGAAGACCTGGCAGAAGACGCCCGGGATGATCGAGGAGTACGAGCGCCTGATGAAGGAGATCACGCGCGTCTACCAGCTCGCGCTCGAGAAGGGCATCCCGGCGGAGGACGCGCGCTTCGTCCTGCCGAACGCCACGCCCACGAACTTCCAGGTCATGGTGAACTTCGCGGAGCTGCTCCACATCGCCGACCTCCGCCTGTGCTGGCGCGCGCAGTGGGAGATCCGCCACATGGTCGCGCTCATGCGCCGCGAGATCGTGAAGGCGATCCCGGAGATCGGCACGTACCTGCAGCCGAAGTGCGG
Source organism: Anaeromyxobacteraceae bacterium (assembly GCA_045802735.1). Taxonomy (GTDB): domain Bacteria; phylum Myxococcota; class Myxococcia; order Myxococcales; family Anaeromyxobacteraceae; genus Anaeromyxobacter_A. The sequence continues at coordinate 5,142 of JBJMQK010000249.1, forward strand.
CGACAAGCGGATGGGCTACTGCGACGAGCCGATGAAGGACTGGGCGGAGTGCCCGATCGGCAAGGTGCGCCCGCACAAGGAGCAGATCTTCCAGATGTTCCGCGACTACAAGGCCGGGAACCTCGTCCCGCTCGACGAGGCCGACCTGCGGCGCGTGGAGGACGCGGGCAACGAGGACTAGCGCCCTCACAGCGGCGCTCAGTTTCAGCGTTGACCCCGAGCGTCGCTGCCCGCCACTGTGAGCAGATCCGGCGCCTTGCGGCGCCTCGAGCGGGAGGAGAACTCTCCCCCGCGCCCCCCATCTCGGGCGTCATGTCGACGGAGCGGCGCCATCAAAGGGAGCGGGTCGGGCGGGCGCACGGCTGCTACGCTCGCGCGATGCGCCGTCACCTCGTGGTCCTGCTCCTCGCTGCCCCGCTCGCCGCGTCGGCGCAGACGATCAACCTGTCCGGCCGCGCCGCGAACGAGCCCGTGGGGATCGCCGTGCCGAACGCCTCGGTCGCTGGCGGCGAGGAGCCCGCTGCGGCGGCGGCGAACCCGGCCGCGGTCGGGTTCGTGGACGACCTCGCGCTCCAGTACTTCCACGAGGCGCGCAACCGCACCGGACAGGCCGGCGACGGCGCCTACCTCGCCGTCCCGCTCGGCGCGCTCGTCCCGTCCCTCTCGATGGAGTGGATGCGGCCGCGCGAGGGCGGCGGGACGCACTTCCGCAAGACGCGCTTCGGGCTCGCGCTGTCGCCGTCGCAGGCGTTCTCCCTCGGGGTCGCCGCGAACTGGTTCGCCTCGCCGGATCGGGACCTCGACCGCCTCTGGAACCTCGACGCCGGCCTCACGCTCAGGCCCTGGCGCCACCTCTCGCTCGGCGCCTCGGCGCTCGGGATGATCGGGCGCCTCGGCGGGCAGCGCCTCCCCATCCGCTACGACTTCGGCGTCGCGACGCGGCTCCTGCGCGACGCGCTGACGCTCTCCGCCGACCTCCTCACCGACGACGCCGGGCGGGACGACGTCACCGCGCGCGCGGCCGCGTTCGGCGTCGCCGTCGAGCTGGACCGCGGCTACGCGCTGTCGTTCCAGCTCCAGGTGCCGGTGCGCTCGGGCGCGGTCGGCCCGCAGGGCGCGACCTACGGTCAGCTCGCGGTCACCTTCAACGGCGCGCACGCGGGCCTCACGCTCGGCGGCGCGAGCGGCGGCGAGGCCGACAACACCTGGCTCGTCGGCGTGCGCCTCTCCGGCGAGCGCTACCGCTCCGGCTCGCCCCTGGCCGGGCGCGCGGCGGACATCGATCTCGGGAAGGCCCTCTCCCGCAGCCGCTCGATCTTCGGCGGCGATCGCGACCCGTACGGCGCGCTGCTCGCGCGCCTCGCCGAGGTGCGCGAGGACGGCGCCGCCGCCTTGCTCGTCCGCATCGACGACCTCCCCGTCGGCCAGGGGCGCACCGACGAGCTACGCCGCGCGCTGCTCGACGTGCGCGCGCGGAAGCCCGTCGTCGCCTACCTGACCGGCGGCGGCATGAAGGAGTACTGGCTCGCGAGCGCGGCGACGAAGGTGCTCGTGCAGCCCTCCACCGCGATCTTCCCGGCGGGCCTCACCTCGGCGACGCCGTTCCTGCGCGACGGGCTCTCGAAGCTCGGCGTCGCGTTCGAGGTGGTGGCCGCCGGCCGCTACAAGAGCGCGCCCGACCCGCTCGTCCGCACCGACATGAGCGAGGCGCAGCGCGAGGCCACGGGCGCGATCCTCGACGACGTCTTCGAGCGGCAGGTCACGGGCATCGCGGAGGCGCGCGGCCTCTCCGAGGCGCGCGTGCGCGAGCTCGTGGACCTCGGCGTCTTCACGAGCGACGCCGCGGTCGCGGCCCACCTCGCGGACGGCATCGCCTGGCCCGACGAGCTCGAGAAGCAGGTCGGGGCGGGGCTCGCGAGCTCCTGGGACCGCTCGCCGCCGCGCGCGGCGCAGCAGTGGGGGGCGCGCAACGCGATCGCGCTCATCCGGGTCGAGGGGACGATCGCCTCCGGGAAGAGCCGCACCGAGCCCCTCGGCAGCGGGGGGATCGCGGGCGCCGAGACGATCGCGTCGCTCGTGAAGAGCGCCGCCGACGACGCGAGCGTCGTGGCGATCGTGCTGCGCGTCGACTCGCCGGGCGGCGACGGCACCGCCTCCGACCTCATCTGGCGCGAGGTGATGGAGGCGCGGCGCAAGGGGAAGCCGGTGGTCGTCTCGATGGGCGACCTCGCCGCGAGCGGCGGCTACCTCGTCGCGGTGGCGGGTGACGTCGTCCTCGCCGAGCCGTCGACGCTCACCGGCTCGATCGGCGTCTTCTCGGTGAAGCCCGATTTCTCGGGCCTGTTGCAGAAGCTCGGGGTGAACGTCGTCACGCTGAAGCGCGGCGCGCACGCCGACGCCATGAGCGCGACGCGCGCCTGGACGCCAGAGGAGCGGAAGCTCGCCGAGGGACAGATCCAGGCGTTCTACGAGCTGTTCCTCGGGCGCGTCGCCGCCGGGCGGAAGCTCGAGAGGTCTGCCGTCGAAGGCCTCGCCGGCGGGCGTGTATGGACCGGTGCGCAGGCGCTGCAGCGAGGCCTCGTCGATCGCCTGGGCACGCTCGAGGACGCGCTCGCGGTCGCCGCGGCACGCGCAGGTTACGCGCCGGGCGACTCGCTCGACGTGCGCGCGTTCGAGCCGCCCCGCCCCTTCCTCGATCTCGCAGGCGGGCTCGGCGCCAGCGCGAGCGCGGAGGCACAGCTGGCGCGCGCACTCGGCGCGCTGCCCGGGCTCCGTGCCGCAGCGCTCCTCGCGGAGCTCGGGCCCGTGCTGGCGCTCCCCCTCGAGTGGCTCGGCGCGCCAGGCGAGCCCGCGTCGATCACGCCCTGAAGGGTCGACGGGGCGAATTCGGTCGCTCGCCCGCACTTGCGTACTTCCGCAGCCGATCTTTTTTTGTTATGTACAGGTTGTCTTCTTCCGCGGGGGATCTAGTTTACCCGCGGCAGGGACGGACCCCCGGTCGCTAGGCTCCCCACAGTCCGACGCGCCGAGGAGTGATTCCGGCGAGGTCGCGGGATCGGGGGCACGGCAACATCGAGCGGCAGCCGACTTCGGCTCCGTTGCGGGTTGCCGGACCCTTGCCAGCAAGGACCGGCCGCGGTGGGCAAGGCCCCGCGGCCCAGACGACCGCATGACCGAGAACGAGCAGACCCCGTCGGTGGGCGCTCCGCCCGCCGCACCCGCACCAGAGCAGAAGACCGCCCCTCCCCCGGACGCCGCCGGTCCGGACCTCGACGCCGACTCCGGCGCCGATGACGGCGAGGGCGACGACGGCGATTCGCCCGCAGGCGCCGACGGACAGCCCGCCAACGCGGCGGGTGGCGCCCCCCAGGGGCAGCCGGGGCAGGGGCGGCGCCGCCGACGCCGGCGCGGACGGCGCGGCCGTGGCGCCCCGACAGCCGGTCCAGGCGGAGGCGTTGCAAACGGCGTGCAGGGCGCTCCGGCGCAGGCCGGAGCAGGTGCGCAGGGTGGTGCCGCGGCACCCCAGGGGCAGGCGCAACCCGAGGTCACCGAGGAGGTCGAGGGCGTCCTCCAGTTCGAGGGCAAGGGCCTCGGCTGGCTCCGCGACCCGAAGAAGAGCTACGTCGCGCAGCCGTTCGACGTGGAGGTCCCGCGCTGGATCGTGGACCGGATGCACCTGCAGCCCGGCGTACTCGTGAAGGGCCAGGCCTCCGTCCGCAACATGAAGCGCGTCCTCACCCGCGTCGATCAGGTCGAGGGGACGGACCCCATCGCCGTCGCGCGGCGCACGCACTTCCACAACCTCACCGCGACCGATCCCACCGAGAAGCTCCTCATGGAGACGCGCTCCGACGAGATGGTCGGCCGCGTGCTCGACCTCATCGCGCCCATCGGCCTCGGCGCGCGCGCGCTCATCACCTCGCCGCCGAAGGCCGGCAAGACCATCATGCTGCAGCGGATCGCCCAGGCGATCCACCAGAACCGGCCGGACGTGCACCTCATGGTGCTGCTCGTGGACGAGCGCCCCGAGGAGCTGACGGACATGCGGCGCAACGTGAAGGGCGAGGTCATCGGCTCGTCCAACGACCGCCCCGCGGACGAGCACATCCACGCCGCGGAGATGGCGATGGAGCGCGCCCGGCGCCTGGTCGAGGGCGGCAAGGACGTCGTCATCCTGCTCGACTCGATCACCCGCCTCGCCCGCGCCTACAACCGCGAGGTCGAGTCCTCGGGCCGCACGCTCACCGGCGGCGTCGACTCGCGCGCGCTGGAGCGGCCGAAGCGCCTCTTCGGCGCCGCCCGCAAGGCCGAGGAGGGCGGCTCGCTCACCATCGTCGCCACCGCGCTCATCGACACCGGGTCGCGCATGGACGAGGTGATCTTCGAGGAGTTCAAGGGCACCGGCAACATGGAGGTCGTGCTCTCGCGTCAGCTCGCCGAGCGCCGCATCTTCCCGGCGATCGACATCGCGGGGTCGGGCACGCGCAAGGAGGAGAAGCTCTTCTCGCCGAAGGAGATCGAGAAGATCCGCAAGCTCCGCGGCGCGCTCGCCTCGCTGAAGCCCGTCGAGTCCCTGGAGCGGCTCCTCAAGAGGCAGTCCGAGTTCGACTCGAACGACGAGTTCCTGCAGAGCTTCTGACCTCGGGCGCCGCGGGGCGCGGCCGACCCG
>JBJMQK010000254.1:0-3817 GCA_045802735.1 Anaeromyxobacteraceae bacterium
GATCGCGTTCGAGGGCCTCCGGCGCAACGTCGGGCTCGCGGACGCGGTGTTCGTCCTCGAGCTGCCGAAGGACGTGCACCGGGTGAGCGCGCCGGGGCAGTAGCCCTTCGACTCCGCGCCCTTCGACTCCGCGTCGCCTGCGGCGCCGCTACGCTCAGGGCGAACGGAGGGGGCGCTACGCTCAGGGCGAACGGGGCGTCACAGCACGCGCAGCCCGCTCGCCTTGTTGCGCGCGGCGGGCTTCGCCGGGAGGCGCCTCGGGCGCGGGTCCTTCGCCACCACCCGGCCCACGAGGTCGTAGTCGCCGGCGTCCGTCACCTCGACCGTCACGATCTCGCCGGGGTAGACGGCGGCGTCGGGCGCGCCCGGGATCGCGACCTCGTTCACGTACGTGAGGCCGTCGATCTCCGGCGCCTGCTGGGCGTTGCGGCCGGCGAGGAGGTGCTCCGACTCCTCGCTCGCGCCCTCGACGAGCACCTCGACCCTCTTGCCGATCATCGCCTCCTGGTGCTCGCGCGCGATCTCCTGCTGCACCTCCATGACGCGCGCGAAGCGCTCGCGCTTCAGCGCCTCCGGGAGCTGGCCGTCCATCTCCGCCGCGGGCGTGCCTTCCTCGCGCGAGTACTCGAAGACGCCGAGGCGCTCGAAGCGCTGCTCGTCGACGAACCGCAGCAGGTCGTCGAAGTCCTCCTCGGTCTCGCCGGGGAGCCCCACGATGAGCGACGTGCGGAGCGCGAGGCCCGGGACGCGCGCGCGCAGCTTCGCGAGCAGGTCGCGCAGGAACTGGGAGTCGCGGCCGCGCTTCATCGCCTTGAGGAGCCGGTCGGACGAGTGCTGCAGCGGCATGTCGAGGTACTTCGCGATCTTCGGCTCCCCTGCCATGACCTCGATGAGCGCGTCGGGGAAGTCGCGCGGGTAGGCGTAGTGGAGGCGCACCCAGCGGATGCCGTCCACCTTGCACAGCTCGGGCAGCAGGTGGTGCAGGCGCTGCTTGCCCGGGAGGTCGTAACCCCAGGCGGTGAGGTCCTGCGCCACGAGCGACAGCTCCACGGTGCCCTGCGCCGCGAGCGCCGCCGCCTCGGCGACGAGATCGTCCACGCCCCGTGAGCGCTGCGGACCGCGCAGCTTGGGGATGATGCAGAACGCGCAGGCGTTGTCGCAGCCCTCGGCGATCTTGACGTAGGCGGTGTGCGAGGGGAGCGAGTTCACGCGCGGCGTCGCCGCGGCGTGGACGAAGTCGGGATCGGGGACGACGAGCCGCTTCGCCTGCGCGTCGGAGACGATCTTCGCGACGTCCTGGTAGGCGCCGGTCCCGAGGAAGTGATCCACCTCCGGGATCTCGGCCGCGAGCTCGTTCGCGTGGCGCTGCACGAGGCACCCCGTCACGACGAGCTTCTTGCACCGGCCCTCGCGCTTGTGCTCCGCGAGCTCGAGGATGGCGGAGACCGACTCCTCCTTCGCGCTCTCGATGAACCCGCAGGTGTTCACGACGATCACGTCGGCGCGCGCGGGCTCCTGCACGAGGCGGTAGCCCGCCTCGGCCAGGGTTCCGAGCATGATCTCGCTGTCCACCCGGTTCTTCGGGCAGCCGAGCGTGTGCATGTAGACTTGAGTGGGCACGGGGCGCCGATCTAACAGCCCGCGGGGGGTTTTCCAATCCGCCGCTCACGAAAAGGGGCTGTCGCGCCGCGAAGGTGAGGGCAGGGATGGGCGGCGCGCTACAATCGAGGGCGTGCCGGCGAGGATCGCCATCGACCGCGAGCGCCTGGCCCGGTTCTGCCGGCGCAACGACCTGAAGCGCCTGGCGCTCTTCGGGCCCGTGCTCCGCGAGGACCTCGGGCCGGACTGCGCGACCGACGTGCTCGTCGAGGTCGGCCCGGCGACGCCCGGCGGCTTCGACTTCCTCGGGCTCGAGATGGAGCTCGAGGGCATCCTCGGGCGCCGCGTCGCCCTGCACACGCAAGCGTCGCTGAGCCGCTACCTGCGCGATGACGTGCTGCGCGAGGCCGAGACCGTCTACCTCGCGCCGTGATCGCGCGCGGCCGCTACGGCCGTGGAGACTGCGGCGCACAGGCGTGCTCGGCCCCGGTCGCGAGGTCCTTCACCTTCCACCCGCCGCGGTCGCGCGGGTCGTCGGTGAAGGTGCGGACGCCGAAGCCGCCGGTGAGCGCGAGCGTCAGCTCGCCCGACGCGGGGTCGACCTCCACCGACTCGACCGCCCGACCGCGCAGCACCTCGAGCGCGGCCGGGACCGCGGCCCAGCCGGAGAGGTTCTCCTCGTCGGCCGCCTGGCGCGAGCCCGCCACGACCCCCGTCGGGCCGCGCACCTGCCATGTCGGCCCGAGCGCGACGACGAACCCCACGTTCTCGTCCGGCCGCGTGTCGAGCCACAACGCGAGCGCGCTGCCGGTGAGCTGCCGATCCGACACGGCGCGACCGATCGTCGCGGTGCGCAGCGCGTCGAGGGCCTGGGGATCGGTCATGGTGTCTCCTCCTCCTACTCCCTGAAGTTCTGGAACATGAGCGGGATGCCCAGCGCCGCGGCTCGGATCGCCTGCATGGCCGCCTGGAGGTCGTCCTTCTTCTTGCCGGTGATGCGGACCGACTCCCCCTGGATGGACGCCTGGACCTTGAGGCCCTTCTCCTTCACCAGCGCGACGATCTTCTTCGCGTCCTCGGTCTTGAGCCCCTTCTTGAGCTTCACCAGCTGCCGCACGTGGCCGCCGGCGGCGGGCTCGACCTTCTGCGGATCGAGGCCCTCGAGCGGCACGCCGCGCTTCGCGAACTTCTCGAGGAGCACCCCGTAGGCCGCCTCGGCGCGCCCCTCGGTGTTGGCCTTCACCAGGATCGCGCCGTCGGCCTGGCGCTCGAGGTCGGTGCTCGTCCCCTTGAAGTCGAAGCGCTGCGCGAGCTCCTTCTTCGCCTGGTTGAAGGCGTTCTCGACCTCCATGAGGTTGAGCTCGGACACGACGTCAAAGCTGGGCATCGTTCGTCTCCCGTTCTAGAGCTGCAGGACGACCGGCAGGACGCTCGGCTTCCGCCCGCTCTCGCGCCGGAACCAGCGCCGCACCGCGAGCCGGAGGGCCTCCTGGACCTCGGCGACGTCGCCGCGCCCCTGCGGCGACAGCTCCTCGAGGGCGGCGAGCGCCTCGCGCCGCAGCGCGTCCTCGGCCCCGTCGAACCCGGCGACGCCCTTCGCGAAGAAGTCGGGCCCGCGCACCACCGCGCCGCTCGCGTGGTCGATGGCGAGCACCACGATGCAGAGCCCCGCCTCCGCGAGGAGCCGCCGGTCCTTCACCACCAGCGCGCCGACCTCCGCCGTCCCCCAGGCATCGCGGTCGGCGTAGACGCGCCCCACCGGGAGGCGCTCCTCGAGGACCCGCGCCGCCCCGTCGGAGAGCTCCAGCACTTCACCATCGGTGATGACGTGCCGCCCGGTGACGCCCTCGGCGGCGGCGTGGGCGGCGTGGCGCGCCAGGTGGCGGAACTCGCCGTGGATCGGGACGAAGCGCTCCGGGCGCGCGAGCGCGATGACCCGGCGCTGCTCCGCCTCCTGGGCGTGCCCGGTGACGTGCAGCGGCCGCGCGCCCTCGTAGGCGACCACCGCGCCGCGGCGGGTGAGCTCGTTCACGACGTGGCCGACCGCGAGCTCGTTCCCCGGGATGTGGCGCGAGGAGAGGACGACGAGGTCGCCCGGCGCGAGGGTGAGGTCGGGGTGCTCGCCGCGCGCGAGCCGGGCGAGCGCGGCGCGCGGCTCGCCCTGCGTCCCGGTGGTCATGACGCACAGCTCCTTCGGCGGGAGTGCGCGCGCGTCCTC
>JBJMQK010000273.1:0-3225 GCA_045802735.1 Anaeromyxobacteraceae bacterium
CGTTGCGCTCGGGCGTCCGCGCGCAGGCCTCGGGGGACGGCGCCGACCCGTTCCCGGCGACGTCGCGCGCACGCACCGTGAAGCAGTAGCGCGTCCACGGCTCGAGGAGCCGCTCGCGGACGTGCGTTTCCTCGATCGCGGCGAGCGCACCGCGCGTGTCGCGGCGGACCTCGTACCAGGCGATGCCGCCGTCGTCGGTGGACGGCGCCCAGTCGATCGCCACCTCGGTCTCCGACAGCGGCTTCACCGTCACGCGCGCCGGGACCGTCGGCGGTCGGGTGTCCGGCGTGCGCGCGCAGGTCTCCTTCGAGGGCGCCGACGCTTCGCCGGAGGCGTCGCGGGACCGCACGCGGTAACAGTACTCTCGCCACGGTGAGAGGCCGCTCACGCTGGCGCTCACGCCGCCCGTCGCGACGACGGCGTCGTCGCCCTGGAGCACCTCGTACTGCGCGATCGCCGCCGCGCCGGGCGGCGCCACCCACGCGAGCACGATCTGCGTGGGCGAGGCGGCGACGGCGGTGACGCCGAGGGGCGGGGAGGGCGACGCGTGGCCTTCGTCCTTCGACTCCGCTGCGCTACGCTCAGGACGAACGGGCGCTCCCTCCGACGGCGACGCCGCGCCGGCGGCGACGAGCGCCAGCGCAACGATCATCGACTTCGCCATCCGTGAACGCACCGGTGCATGAAAGGTAGCACTTTGGCGCGGCGCTGGCGTCCCGCGGACCCGGGACATGTGTCGAATTGCCACAGGCGCCGCCGCGCCGCGGGTCAGGCGCCGGCGCCGAGGGCGGCGAGGAGCGTGCGCGGGTGATACGCGTCGCGCAGCGGCCCCTCCTCGCGCGGGACGGCATCGAGGACGAGCTGGCGCCAGGCCTCCGGGATCGCCGCCTCGCCGTGCAGCGCGCCGAGAAGCGCGCCGACGATGGCGCCGTTCGTGTCCGCGTCGCCGCCGCGGTTCACGGCGTCGAGGACCGCCGCCGTCCAGCTCGGAGCGTGCAGGAGCTCCCAGAAGGCGAGCCGGAACGCGACCCGCACCCAGCCCTTCTGCCGGTGGAGGTGCACGGCCGGCCCGTAGAGCTGCGGGTCCGCGCGCCCGGCGAGGTCGAGGTCCTCCTCGAGGTCGCGCACGGCGCTCGACAGCGCCGCGGCGCCCTCGCCCCCCTCCCGCCGCAAGAGGGACGCGGCGGGCCACAGCTCGCGCCGCGCCGCCTCGCGCAGCGCCCCCGCGCTCCCCGCACCGAGCACGCCCTCCGCCACCGCCGCGTCGAACGCCGCGCACGCGAGCCTGCACCGCGGGTCGTAGTGGGTGATCGCGGATTCGGCGAGCGCCGCCGAACGCCGCGCCGCCGCGTCGCCCGCGAGCAGGACGCCGATCGGCGCCGTACGCATGAGCGAGCCATTCCCGGCCGGCGGCTGCGAGGCGCCGAGCCACACCTGCTTCCCGGACTCGGACGGCGACGTCCCCTCGCGGATGGCGTTCAGCGCGGCGGCGGTCTGGTTCCCGACGTCGAACGCGTGCTCCTGCCACGCGACGTAGCGGCGCGCGACGTCGTCCACGTCGAGGCGCCCGCACGCGGCGACGGACGCGGCGAGGCAGCTCGCCATCTGCGTGTCGTCGGTGACCTGGCCGGCGACGAGGCGGAATGGGCCGCCGCCGAGGATCTGGGCGTGCGGCCCCGCGGCGAGCTGCGGGAACGCAGGCGCCCTCGGCTCCGAGAACTCGAGCGTGGTACCGAGGGCGTCGCCGACCGCCAGTCCCAGGAGCGCCCCCCGCGAGCGCTCCTGATCCAGCGGCGGCGACGTCCCCGTCCCCCGCCCGTCGTCCTGTTGTGGCCCCCCCACGTATCGAGCCTCCCGCGGAGAACATCCGCGGATGACGGACACGCGTCGCGCGAGCCGGTCCCTGAGGAGAGGAGGGCTCGGGGGCAGATGTGACAGCCGAGGATACAGTCGCCTGCTGGGGGGCGACAGCCCGCGGAGGTTGGCCGCAGGCGCGGCGGGCGGTTAGGCCCCTCGACATGCCCAAGGTCAAGCAGCTTTCGGCGTGGGTCGAGAACCGCCCCGGCGTCCTCGGGGAGCTCGGCGACGCGCTCGCGGAGAAGGACGTCAACATCCGGGCGTTCATGGCGTCGTCGATGGACGGCCGCGGGTTCGTGCGGCTCGTCGTGGACAAGCCCGCGGCGGCGCGCCGCATCTTCCAGAAGCACGGGTGGGAGACGACGGAGGACGACATCGTCGAGGTCACGCTGCCCGACACGCCCGGCGCGCTCGGGGCCGTCGCCGACCGGCTCGGGGCGGCGGGCATCAACGTGGAGTACGCGTATGTGGGCACCGCCGGAAGCGCACGAAAGGTGAATCTGTACGTCGCGGTCCCCGACCCGAAGGCGGCGATGAAGGCGCTGCGGTAGGGCGCCCGCCTACCCGCGGCGGCCCGGCAGCACGCGCGGATCGAACGAATAGGGCTGCGCCGCCCCGATGGCGAGGCGGGCGAACCCGGCCTGCCTCGGGTTGAGCAGGACGTTCAGCTCCTCGCCCGTCGGGACGTGCACGGAAGGCACGAGCAGGGCGACCGATCGCCCCGCTGCCGCCCACGCCGCCCCGATCTTCGCGGTCGAACGCGGCGCGACCGGGGCGTTCCAGCGCCGCGGCAGCTCGGACGCGGGGAGGCGCTCGACCTCACCGTCCGGGACCTCGACCCGGTAGAAGAAGTACGGGCGCGCCTCCTCGGGATCGACGTGGCCGAGGATCTCGAGCGCGGCGAGCGACAGCGTCGTGGCCGCGTAGACGACGGGGATGCCGACGGGGTTCCAGCGACCGCCGTAGCGGCGGGCTCCTTCGCCCGCGAACGCGATCTCCACGCGGCGCGCCGGCGCGAGCCGCCAGGCGATCACGTCACGACCGCGTCGCCGATCCGCCCGAGGAGGCGCTCGACGGCGAGCGCACCCGCATCGGTGTCGAGGAGGGCCATCGGCACCTCGCCACCGAGCGCGCGCTGCGGGCGGCGCAGCCACCGGGTCGCGGCCTCGGGCCCGTCGAGGACCTCGGCGGCGCGGGCTTGGAGACGCGCGAGCCGGACGAGCCGCGACGACTCCGTGGTCGACAGGCGCGCCTTGCGGCGCGTGAGCGTGCGGCGGCTGAGGCCGAGCATGCGGGTGAGCTCGCCCGCGGGGATGCGCAGCGCCTCGGTCGCGTTCCTGAACGCGCTCGCCGAGAGGCCGCGGCGCA
>JBJMQK010000330.1:0-2680 GCA_045802735.1 Anaeromyxobacteraceae bacterium
TCACCGCGCGTGCCCTTGCGCGCCGCGCCTCCGGCGCGCCCGCCCTTCCGCACCGCGCCTTCAGCGCGCGTCCCCTTCCACCCCGCGCCTTCAGCGCGCGTGCCCTTCCACGCCGCGCCTCCAGCGCGCCCGCTCTTCCGCGCCGCGCCTTCACCGCGCGCGCCCTTCCATCCCGCACCTCCGGCGCGCGTCCCCTTCCGCGCGGGGCCGTCCGCGCGCGGCCCCTTCCGCCGCGGGGCGTCGCCGCGCGCGCCGCTCACGTCCGGCGCGTCGCGCCGCGCCTTCCGCGCACCCGCCTCGCGCCGGAACCCGTCGCGCAGCGGCACCGCGCGGCGCGGCGGCCGGGGCGGCGCCCTCTCCGCCGGGGCCTCGACCTCGGCCGGCGCGCGCGGCTCGAAGCGCGGCGCCTCCGGGTGGCGCTTGTACACGAGGAGCGTGCGCCCGAGGATCTGGGCGAGCTGCCCGCCCGCGGCTGCCGCGAGCCGGTCCGCGGCCTCGAACCGGTCCTCCGGGCTCTCCGCCCCGACCTTCACCTTCACGAGCTCGTGGTCGTACAGCGCCTGCTCGAGCTGGCGCGCCACCGCCTCGGTCGCACCCTCCTTCCCCACCTGCACGATGGGCGAGAGGTGGTGGCCCGCGGCGCGGAGCGTGCGGCGCAGCGGGCCGCTCGGCATCAGCGACTTCTTCTTGGGATTCGTCGGAGCGGACACGTTCACTTCCTGGGCAGGTACTTGAGCTCGCGGAGGAGGTCGGCGTGGTCGGGGGCGAGCGCGAGCCCGCGCCGCAGGTGCTTCTCCGCGAGCGACAGATCGCCGCGGAGCTTCGCCATCTGACCGAGGAACAGGTAGCCCGGCAGGCAGCGCGCGTTCTTCTTGAGGGCGGCCTCGATCGCGGCGGCGCTCGCCGGCGCGGCGGAGGCCTGATCGGGCGCGACGAGGAACTCGACCCACGCCTTCCAGACGCCGAACTCGGGCTCGTCGGCGTTGAGCGCGATCGCCTCGCCGAGCGCGGCGAGCGCGCGATCGTACTGGCGCGTCCGGACGAGGATCACCGCCTTCTGGAACGTCTCCTCGGCCTTGAAGATCGCCGAGATGTCGACGTCGGCCGCGCCGCCGGCCGCGAGCGCCGCGAGGTACTCGGCGCGGCGCGCCTCGTCCCCGAGGACCCCCCACGCCTCGCCCAGGCGCGCGAAGATGTCGGCGCGGAGCTTCTTCACCTCGGGCGGCTCGGAGGCGGGAGCGGCGTCGGGGTGATAGCTCCTCGCGAGCTGGAAGTAGGCGAGCTTCACCTGCGCGTGCGGGGTGTCGCGCTTCACCCCGAGCGCGTCGAAGTGGTCGGCGGTGAGGATGCGATCGTGGAAGGCGCGCAGCGCGACGGGGTCCGTCGGGACGCGGGCGCGGGGGGCCGCGGGCGCTGCGCCCTTCGACTCCGCTGCGCTCCGCTCAGGGTGAACGGAGGTGGGAGCGCGCGCCGGGGAACGCGCTGGTGCGGGTGCGGGGGTCGGGGGCTGGGTCGAGGTCGCGGTCGAGGCCTGGGTCGGGTTCGCGGTCGAGGTCGGCGGCGGCGGCGACGGCACGATCCGGGTCGGCGGCGGGGTCGCCGCACGGCCGGGCACCGGCGTCGCGGCCGGCGCCTCCCGCGCCTCGCCGAACGCGAGCAGCTCCGTCTCCGCGAGGAGCAGCGCGACGCGCAGGATGGTCTCGGCGTCCGCGGGGTGCGCGGCCGCGAGCTCTGCGGGGCTGCGCGCGCCGTCGAAGAGCGCGGCCGCGCGCGCCTCGTGCGCCGTGAGCTTGAGGTCGGTGCCCTCGACGCGCCCGCCGGCCCGCACCGCGGCCCGGTGGAGCCGCTCGCCGAGGAGCTTGCGCACCGCGAGACCGTCGAGGCGCCGCGCTCCGTCGCACAGGACGCCCCAGCGCGACCCGAGGGGAAAGGACGACGGCGGCGGCTTCGCCGCGGGGTCCCAGCGCGAGCGCCCCCTGTCGGCGCCGAGCGCCCGCGCGACGAGCGCCGTCCCGTGCTCCTGCAGCACCCGGAAGCTCTCCGCGGGGTTCATGAGCTGCAGGCTCGCGAGCGCGGTGACGAGGTCGCCGTCGTGGTAGGCGAGGACCCGCCTCGCGTCCTCGACCGCCTCGGCGCGCACCGCACCGCGCGCGACGAGGAAGCGGCCGAGATCGTCCTCGGCGGCGGACGACGCGGCGTGCTCGACGACCCCGCGCTTGAAGAAGAGCGCGAACGTGCCGCGGTCCGTCTCGAGGTCGAGGCGCCCCGTGGCCTGCCCCGCGGCGGCGAGGTAGCAGAGCCGCAGCGGCCCGTCCTCGGCGAGCGACCCCTCGCGCGGGAGCCCTGCCGCGAGCGCCGCCGCGGCCGTGACCTCCGCGGCCCCGATCCCGCGGCTCGCGCCCGGGGCCGCCGGCCGGATGCGGTCGAGCTTCGGCGGCCCCCCCACGCTGTCGCCGCGATCACTCACGCCTACAGCACCACCGATTCCCGGTACTCGCCGAACACGTCGCGCAGGGCGTCGGAGATCTCGCCCAGCGTCGCCTCGGCCTTCACCGCGGCGAGGATGAGCGGCATGAGGTTATGGTCCCCGCGGGCGGCCGCGTCGATGCGCCCCAGCGCCTCGGCTTTTGCGGGGCCGTCGTGAGCGGCGCGCCACGCCCGGGTGCGCGCGATCTGCTCG
>JBJMQK010000339.1:0-9167 GCA_045802735.1 Anaeromyxobacteraceae bacterium
CCCGCAGGGCGGTGCGCGCGCCCCGCGGCGCGGTGGAGCTGGCGCGCGCCGCGCCGGTGCGGATGCGCGCCTTCCTGGTCGAGCAGCTCTTCCTCTCGGAGCTGGCGAGCGCGCAGAGCACGCCCGCGCGCGCCGCGTTCCTCCAGGCGTTCGTGGACGAGGCGCGCATCCCGCCCGAGCAGGTGGCGGCGCTCCAGGCCGACGCCGCCGACCTCTACGCCGGCCAGCAGCGCTGGGTGGAGACCTCGCCGCGCGCACCCGGCGACTGGGAGGCGCTCTCCGACGAGTGGGACGAGGTCGCGGACCAGATGATGGAGAAGCTCGCGACGGTGGTCACGGACAACCTCGAGGCGATCGTCACCGAGGCGAAGCTCACGGGCGCGCTCGGGCAGCTCCTCGCGAAGAGCGCGGCCGGGAAGACGCTCACGCCCGAAGAGAAGCGGAAGGTGAAGCGGGCGCTCATCGACCTCGCGAAGGCCGTCCCCGCCCTCGCCATCTTCGCGGCACCGGGCGGCATGCTGCTCCTCCCGCTCCTCGCGAAGGTGCTGCCGTTCAACGTGCTGCCGTCCGCCTGGGATGCGCGCGCGAAGCCCGGCGCCGAGCTGAAGCGGCTCCCCGGGAAGAAGGTCGAGGGGTAGGGCCTACCCTCCCGTCGCCGCCTTCACCGGCACCGGCGTGACCGCCCCGTGCGCCGCCTCGGCGAGCGCCGTCCGCCGCTCGTCCGCCTCACGCTCCAGCGTCTCGAGCGCCATCCGCAGCTCCGGCGCGCGCGGGAGCACGCGGCGCATCCGCGCCACCGCCTCGTCGAGGTGGACGAGGAGGCGCTCGTCGCGGTCGCGCAGCGCCTCGATGGTCGCGCCGAAGCGCGCGTAGAAGGCCTTGAGCTCGTCGTGCTTGCGGAGGCCGCGCCGCGGCGGGTACCGGCCCGCGCCCAGGAGGCCGAGGTAGTGGCCCATGACGTACAGCGGCCCCGCCACGCGGTGCGTGACGATGAACCCGAAGAGCGCCAGCGCCGCGGCGGAGAGCCCGCCGATGGCCGCGACCACCCACAGGAGCTGCCGGCCGGCGCGGACGACGAGCGCGCGCTGGGCCGGGTCGCGCGTGGCGAGCTCGAGCGCCTGCTGCTGCGCCTGGTGCGTCCACAGGCCGAACAGCACCGCCAGGACGAGGCCCCACCCGGCGAGCAGCAGGATGTACTTGAGCTGGAAGGAGCGATCGACGAGATAGGTACGGCGATGGTGAGACGCGGTCACGGGCACCCCCGAGCGGGGCACGATTCTACCCCCGGTTTCCCCGCGGGCAACCCGGCGGCGCGCGAGCGTGCCCGGTGAGGATCGCGTTCCTCGGGACGCCGGACTTCGCCGTCGCCCCGCTCGATGCGCTGGCGCGCGCCGGCCACGAGATCCTGTGCGTCGTGGCGCAACCGGATCGCCCGGCGGGCCGCGGCCAGGCGCTGCGCGAGCCGGCGACGAAGGCCTGGGCGCGGGCCCACGGCGTGCCGGTCCTCCAGCCGGAGAAGGTGCGCGACGGGAAGCTCGCGGCGGACCTCGCCGCGCGCGCGCCCGACCTCCTCGTCGTCGTCGCCTACGGGCGGATCCTCGGCGACGACCTCCTCGCGCTCGCGCCGTTCGGCGCCGTGAACGTGCACGCCTCGCTCCTCCCGCGCTGGCGCGGCGCCGCGCCCATCCAGTGGGCGGTCGCCGCGGGCGATCGCGAGACGGGCGTCACGATCATGCGGATGGACGCGGGGCTCGACACGGGCGACCTCCTCCTGCAGCGCGGCGTCGCCATCGCCGAGGACGACGACGCCGGGCGCATGTTCGGGAAGCTCGCGCCGCTCGGCGCCGACGCGCTCGTCACGGCGCTGCCGCTCCTCGAGGCCGGGCGCATCGTCCCGGTGCGCCAGGACGGCGCGCAGGCGACCGCCGCGCGCATCCTCGAGAAGGAGGACGGCCGCCTCGACTTCACCGCCCCGGCGGCGCTGCTCGCGGCGCGCGTGCGCGGCTTCACGCCCTGGCCCGGCGCCTTCACGACGCTCGCGGGCAAGGCGCTCAAGGTCCACGCGGCGCGCGCTCTCGCGGGCGCGACCGCCGGCGCGCTCGGCCCCGGCGAGGCGCGCGCGACGGGCGCCGGGATCGAGGTCGGCTGCGGCGAGGGCGCCCTCCTCCTCGTGGAGGTCCAGCTCGAGGGCAAGCGGCGCCTCCCGGCCGCGGAGCTCGTGAAGGGCCACCCGCTCGCCGCCGGCACGGTGCTCGGCCGATGACGGCGCGCGAGCTCGCCTTCGGGGTCCTCCGCCGCGTGGAGGAGGGCGGCGCCTTCGCGTCGCGCGCGCTCGACGCCGCGCTCGCCGGCGCGGGCGCGCTCGAGCCGCGTGAGGCGGGGCTCGCGACCGAGCTCGTGTACGGGACGCTGCGGCGCGCCCTCGCGCTCGACGCGGCGCTCGCGCGCCACGCGTCGCGCCCGCTCGACGGCGTCGACCCGGCCGCGCGCGTGGCGCTCCGCCTCGGCGCTTACCAGATCCTCTACCTCGGGACGCCGCCGCACGCGGCCGTGGGCGAGGCGGTGGCGCTCGCGAAGACCGTCCAGCACGGCCGCGCCGCCGGGTTCGTGAACGCGGTCCTCCGCGCGCTCGCGCGCGACCCGCGGCCGGTCGAGCCGCCTCCGCTCGAGGCCGACGCGGCGGGCCACGTGGCCGTGGCCGAGGCGCTGCCGCGCTGGCTCGCGGCGGAGTGGGTGGCCTGGCTCGGCGCCGGCGAGGCGCTCGCGCTCGCCCGCGCGATGAACGGCCCCGCGCCGCTCTGCGTCCGCTCGCCCGCGCGCGACGAGCTGGTGCAGCGCGCGCGCCGCGCCGGCCTCGACGCCTCGCCGGCGGTGCGCGCGCCCGAAGGCGCCGTGCTGCGCGGCGCGTCGGTGAAGGCGCTCGCGCGCGCCGCGGGCGGCGTCGCCTTCCAGGTGCAGGACGAGGCGGCGCAGCTCGTGTCGCTCTACGCGGCGGGGCACCTGCGAGGCCGCGGCGGGCGCGTGCTCGACGCCTGCGCCGCGCCGGGCGGGAAGACGTTTCACCTCGCCGAGCTGCTCGGCCCGGCGGGCGAGGTCGTGGCGATCGAGCTCCACCCCCGCAAGGCCGACGAGCTCCGCGCCGAGGCCGAGCGCCGCGGGCTCGGCGCGCGCGTCCGCGTCGTCTGCGCCGACGCCGCCCTCCCGGTGCCCGGCCTCGCCCCCGCGAGCTTCGACGCCGTGCTCGTCGACGCGCCCTGCACCGGCCTCGGCACCCTGCGCCGCCACCCCGAGCTGAAGCTCCGTCGCCAGGCGGCGGACCCGGCGCGGATGGCGGAGGTCCAGCGCGCGATCCTGGAGAATTGCCGCGCGTACGCGAGGCCGGGTGCGCCCGTGACGTACTCGGTGTGCTCGCTCACGCGAGCCGAGGGCCCGGAGATCGCCGCGGCCGCCCTCGCCCGCGGCCTCGCGCGAGCGCCGCCGCCGGAGGGCTTCCCGGCGGACGTGCTGACGGCCGAGGGGGACCTCCTCACGCTGCCGCACCGGCACGACTGCGACGGGTTCTACGCGGTGCGGCTCAGCGCACCGTGAACGGCGACCCCGACCTCGACCCCAATCCCGACCTCGACCTCGAACCCAACCTCGACCGCTCCGTTCGCCCTGAGCCCTTCGACTCCGGCCGCTCCGCGGCCTCCGCTCAGGACAGGCTCCGCGCGAGCGCGGAGTCGAAGGGCCCCCGCCCCCCTCCCCCTCCGTTAGGATCTCGCCCATGCCCCCCGTCCGCATCGCCCCGTCCATCCTCTCCGCCGACTTCGGTCGCCTCGCCGAGGAGGTCCGCGCCGCGGAGGCGGCGGGGGCCGACTGGATCCACGTCGACGTGATGGACGGCCGCTTCGTCCCGAACATCACGATCGGCCCGGTCGTGGTCGAGGCGGTGCGCAAGGCGACGAGGCTGCCCATCGACGCGCACCTCATGATCGTGGAGCCGGAGCGCTACGTGGAGGCGTTCGCGAAGGCGGGCGCCGACGTCATCTCGGTGCACGCCGAGGTTTCGCCCCACCTCCACCGCACGCTCCAGGCGATCCGCGACGCCGGCGCGCGTCCGGCGGTCGCCCTCAACCCGGCGACGCCCCTCTCCGCCGTCGAATGGGTGCTCGGCGACTGCGAGATGGTCCTGCTCATGACGGTGAACCCCGGCTTCGGCGGGCAGCGCTACATCGAGGCCACGACCGAGAAGGTGCGCCAGCTGCGCGCCCTCGCCGACGCGCGCGGGCAGGCGCTCGAGATCGAGGTGGACGGCGGCATCAAGCCCGACACCGTCGCCGCCTCCGCCGCCGCCGGCGCGAACGTGTTCGTCGCCGGGACCGCGGTGTTCGGCGCGAAGGACTACGGCGCCGCGATCCGCGGCATCCGCGATCACGCCGCGAGCGCGGCGGCGCGGCGCTGACGCGTCACGGCGGATCGGACGCACCCGCGCCGGGGCCGGGAGCGTCGGCGCGCTGCGCGGCCGGCGCGGCGACGAGCACGAGCTCGGTCCCGGGCACGTCGAGGTGCGCGGGCGCGAGCGGCACGAACCGGCGCTCCTCTGCCGCTCCGGCGACCGCCGCGCTGCGAGTGAACACCGCCACCACGTAGCGCCCGCGCGGCGCGATCCGCAGCTCCGCCTCGACGTCGCCGCGCGGGGCCGGGGCTGATGGCGCTGCTCGGTCGACATGACGCTCGCGATGGGGGGCCACTTGAAGTGGCCGCCGCCCTGAGAGCTCGTACTCGAGGTGGACGTGCGCGCCGTGGCGCACGATCGCGTAAGCGCCCTCGCCCGCGACGCGCCCGCCGGGCTGGTGCCGCAGCCCCCGGGTCCGCGTCCAGTACTCGCTCGCGCCGAGGTCCTCGAGCGCGCCCGCGACGTCGCCCGCGACGCGATCCACGTACGCCCAGAAACGCTCGTGCCGGCCCGCGTCGGGGAGGCGCTTCCTCCCCACGCGCACGCGCCGCACGCGCCCGCCCTCCTCCGGCGCGAGGAGGACGTAGAAGCGCTGGATGTCGTCGAGGCCGCGCACCGCGAACGTCTCGACGCGAGGCCGGTAGAGGAACGCGACGGCACCGCGCTCGAGGACGTCCGCCATCCCCCTGCACGCTGCGCACCCCGCGGCCCCGCCGCACGGTCCGCTGATGTGTCCTCATCACTCGCGGGCGCTGCACGGCTCGAACTGCACGACGCTCACGTACGCCACCCGCCGTGGCACGTACACGCGGTCCTCGCGGGGGCGCAGCCGGACGCGGAGCGGCGCCGGCGCGCGCTCGCGCATGATCTCCTCCGCCGAGGCGATCTCGCGCTCGACGAGCGCGATCGCGCAGCGTTGCCCGCACGCCATCGCCTCGGGCGATAGCGACGCGTGACCCGCGTCGGCGCGTGCGCGCTCCACCTCGGACCGGGCGCGGCCGCACGCCGCGCAACACCATGTTTCCGGACGGTGCATCACGCGAACCTGCAGAGGACGTCGCCGAGGTGCAACGCCAAAGCGCGAACTTGAGCGAATTTGTACCTCGCGCCGGCGCTCGCCTCAGCGCCGCCCGAGCGCGGCGCTGAGCCACCGCCACGCGGCTCCCGGCGACGGAGCGGCCCGGAACAGCGCCCCGCGCACCCGGCGGAGCGCGCGCCCGGCGACGTCGGGCTCGAGGCCCCCGAGCAGCTCCAGGGCCTCGTCGCGGCGCCCGTCGCGGCAGAGGAGCGGCGCGAGCGCGAGCGTCGCGTCGAGGTGCGTGGGGTGGAGCGCCAGCGCGCCGCGCAGCATCTCGATCGCGTCCGCGCGCTGCGTGCGTCCGAGCGCGCGCCCTCCCCTCGCGAGCGCGAGCGCGGCGTCGGCGCGGCGCCCGCGCAGCAGGTGGATGCGCGCCGCCTCGGCGTGGAAGTCGGCCTCGAGCGGGAACTGCGCCCGCGCCTGCACGTACACCGCGAGCGCGCGGTCGAGGAACCCGGCGCGCGCGTGGCCCAGCGCGGCGGTGCGAAAGCTCGCCCGCGCTCCCTCCGCGTCGTCGAGGCGCGCGAGCAGCGGCGCGAGCCTCCCGTGGACGTGCGGGTCGTCGCCGTGCTCCGCCAGCACGCGCCTGTACCCGGCCACCGCCCGCCTGAGCCGTCCGTGCGCGCGCGCGAGATCGGCGGCCGCGAGCCGCTCGCCCCGCGTCTTGCGCGCGCGGCCGGAAGAGCACGCCGCATCATACGCTCGGTGCAGGACGGGCGATGGGCGCGGCGGCGCCCGACCGCACCCGCGGCCGCGCACCTCGCCCGACCTCGACGCACCTCCTCGCACGCTGCGCGCCGCTACCGCACCCGCTCCACGCGCACGCGCGCGACGCCCCGCTCCAGGATCCCGAGCGCCCGCGCCGCGGCGTAGGAGAGGTCCACGATGCGCCCCTCCGCGAACGGCCCGCGGTCGGTCACCTCGACGAGCACGCTCTTCCCCGACTCGACCTCGGTCACGCGCAGCACGCTGCCGAACGGGTAGCGCCGGTGTGCGCAGGTCATGCGCTGCCCGCGGTACCGGCCGCCGCTCGCGGTGCGCCGGCCCTCCAGCGACTCCGAGTAAAAGCTCGCGACGCCGGTCTCGACGGCGGGGCGCCCCTCTCGATCGTTCGCCGGGCCCTCGGGGCGCGTCGCAGGGTGCGCGCACGCCGCGAGGAGCGCCGCGGTGGCGCCGGCCGCCGCCGCGGCGCGGCGCAGCGTCACGCGGTCCCCCGGGCCGGGCGCGCACCCGCGAAGGCGTCGCGCACGGCAGGGTGGCGCGCGAGCGCGTCGAGGGCCTCCTCGAGCAACGCCCTGCCGGGCTCGAGCTTGAACCAGGTCGAGGCGCCGCTCGGGTGTGGGAGGCAGATCGCGTCCATGTCGCGGCCATGGAGGTGCACACGGAGTGTGCGTCCGACCACGGCCGCGAGGGGCTCGTCCCGGCCGAGCACCTCGCGGATGGCGAGGCGCCCGACGGGGATGACGAGGTCGGGCTCGAGCACCGCCACCTCGCGCTCGATGAAGGTGCGGCAGGCGAGGATCTCCTCGGCCGAGGGAACGCGGTCGCCGCCGGACGAGGCCTTCCCCGGGAAGCAGCGCACCACCGCCGCCATATAGACGCGCGCGCGCACCTCTTCCTCGCTCGCGCCGAGCGCGCGCTCGAACCAGCGGAAGAGCGTCTTCCCGGCGGTCCAGGCAAACGGGCGTCCGATGCGCGCCTCGTGAGGCCCGGGCGCCTGGCCGACGAGGTAGATGCGGCTCTCGAGCGCCGGCCCGTGGACCGCCTCGCCCACGAACCCGGGGAGGCGGAGCGCGCGGATGTCCGCGTGGATGCGCTCGAGCGCCGCGATGCGCTTCGCCGAGCGCGCCGCGGGACCGCGCCGCGTCATGTCGGCGCCCCGTCGTCTCGATCCGCCGCATCGGTTCCGCCGCCATGACTGGATCCGGCGCCTGTCGGCGCCTCACACCGGGGGGAGAAACTCTCCCCCCGAGACCCCCCATCGCGAGGGTCATCGCGATCGGGCACGGCCGTCACTCGCGCCAGGGCTCCTCGCGCACCGAGTAGATCCAGCCCTCGCTGCGCGGCACGTTCGCCGGCACGCCCTGGAAGTTCGCCTCCTGCGCTGCGGCGGCGGCGACGGCGGAGAGCACCGCGTCGAGCACGAGCCCCTTCTCGTCCTCCACGACCTTCGCCGCGACCTCCATCTCGAACTCCACGCCGGACGCCGTCCGCATCATGCGCAGCACCGCCGCGCGCGCGCCGGAGCGGTTCACGCCGTCGCGCGCGTCGTCGCGGTAGGCGCACGTCCCGCAGAGCACGCGCGCGACGTGCTCGGGCCGCACCTCGACGAGCGAGGGCTTCCCGGCCTTCGGCGGATCCCAGGGCAGGAACGACACGTCGCTGACCTGCGACAGGCAGTTGAGGCCGAAGAAGGTCCCGCGGTAGAGCCGCAGGTGCGACGGCGGGAACACCGCCGCGCGGTAGCAGTCGGCGAGGCGCAGCCGGTCCTTGCCGAGCTGCGCCTTGAACGACTCCGACGCCTCGGAGAAGTCGGCCGTCGACGGCAGGAAGCGCTCCTCGAGCCCGCGGCCGAGGCTCGCCGGGCCGCGCAGCGCCTGGCGCAGGAGCCCGAGCTGGCGGAGGTGCGTCTCGGCGAGGCTGAAGGGGAAGTCGAGCCCGACCGTCAGGCGGCCCTCGGCCCAGCGCGCCTCCTCGGAGAGCCAGCGGGCGAAGCCCTCGCGCACGTCGCGCCGTCCTGGGGCATCCTGGAACGGGCGCCACACCTGGACGAGCTTCGGACGCGACTTCGAGCACTCGACCTTGGCGGCGACGATCTGGTTACCGGCGCCCTCGATGCCGCTCCATGCGACGCCGAGCACGATGCCCCGCTGCGCGAGCGCCACTTTCGGGGCGGGCGCGCGTCCCCATACCGCCGAACCCTGACCGCCCTCGCTCTCCGTGGCCATTCCTCTCCAGTCTCCTCGCGTGGCGCGCGCGCGCTCACAGGCGCCGATGGCGATTGTCCCACTAGATGGCACCGGCGCGAGCGCAGCGCGGCACCCTTTGGGGCCCGATGCGTCCCAGGCGGGTCCCCGCTCGCCCGGCAGGGTTCCCGGCACACGGCGAGATTCCTACTCTTCTAGCGAATGGTTGCTGGGATCTCCACGACGCCAAAGGGTGAAGTCCTCGTCGTCGAGGACGATTTTGCGATCCGCGAGACGCTTCGCGAGCTGCTCGAGGACGAGGGCTACGAGGTGTCGTGGGCTTCCAACGGGCGGGAGGCGCTCGAGCTGCTCGCGCACCGCGCGCCGCGGGTGATCCTGCTCGACCTCATGATGCCGGTGATGGACGGGTGGGAGTTCCGCGTCGCGCAGCAGAGGGACCCGGCGCTCGCGCGCATCCCGGTGGTCGTCATCTCAGCGGATCACGGGCTCGACCAGAAGGTCGCCGCGCTCGCGGTGGACGGCTGGCTCGCGAAGCCGTTCGAGCTCGACGCGCTGCTCACGACGGTCCGGCGCTACGCCGCCTGACCCAGGCGGCGGCCCGCAGCGCGAGGAGCGCCCCCAGCAGCGCGGCGAACACCGCGGGCGTGCGGTGGTCCGCCTTCACGCGCCAGAGGAAGTGGACGACGCCCAGCAGCGCCGTGAGGTACACGACGCGGTGGAGGCG
>JBJMQK010000363.1:0-6339 GCA_045802735.1 Anaeromyxobacteraceae bacterium
GAGCGCTGAACGGCAGCCGTGACCGGGGGCGCTGCGCGCTCCCGGTCACCTGCCGGCCAGCCCGGATCGAAGGAGGACTGCGTCCTCCCCCTGCCGCGCAAAGCTCGTCAGGGACCCCGGCGGCGGCGCCGTCGTCGCGAGCTCGCTTCGCGAGCTGCCGCCGGTGCCCGACATGGGATCGGCGGCTTCGCCGCCTCGACTCGCAGGGGCCCACGCGCCACTTCGTGGCGCTGTCCCTGCCTCGCGCCTCCGGCGCGGAGACACGCGCGGCTCGATGTAGGGAAAGCGCCCAGTCGTGTGTACCTCACCCCCTCCGTCGTGCGGCCCCTGGAAATGCGCTTGCTCGGCGAGCCGTTCCTCCAGTCGGAGCCTCACCGCCCGACGAGAGGAAGCCGCCTTGCCGATTGCCCGCCGAGCCGTCCCGCTGTGCGCCGTCCTGTGCCTCACCGCAGCCCTCGGCACGCCGCGCGGCGCGCGCGCCGCCACCGTGTGGACGGCGCTCGCGAGCCAGAAGCTCCGCCCCGACGCCGCCGCGCGCGCGACGCGCAGCGGCGCGATGTCCGCCGCGAAGAACGAGTTCGAGGCATTCCAGATCGTCGTCCAGGGACCGGCCACCCGCGTCTCCGTCGCGGCGACGCCGCTCGTCGGCCCCGGGGCGATCTCCGACGTGCGGCTCTACCGCGAGGCGCTCATCGATCTCGCGCGGCCGTCCGCCGCCGACGGCGCGACGGGGCGCTTCCCCGACGCGCTCGTCCCCGACGTGGACGAGGTCGCGGGCGAGAAGCGCAACGCGTTCCCGTTCGACGTCCCGGCCGGCGAGAGCCGCGCGGTATGGGTGGAGGTCCACGTCCCCGCGAACGCGGCCGCGGGCGACTACGCCGGTACCGTGACGGTGCACGCGGCGGACGGCGACGCGGCGGTCCCGGTGACGCTCCGCGTGTGGGACTTCGCGCTGCCCTCGACGGCCTCCCTGAAGAGCGTCTTCCTCATGGCCTACGGCGGGCTGCCGCGCGCGCACGGCGTCCCGGGATCGGGCCCGGCGCTCACCGCGCTGCGCCAGCGCTACGGACAGCTCGCGCTCGACCACCGCATCTCGGTCGCGGACCTGTGGGACGACGGGCACGTGGCCGCGGACTGGCCGCACTTCGACGAGGCCTGGGGCCCGTTCCTCGCGGGGACGGCGGCGACGCGCCTCGCGGGTGCGCGCCTCACCTCGCTGCGCTCCGGCGCGAACCTCGCGAGCGCCGCCGAGCACGGCAGCTGGGCCGCGCATGCGCGTGCGAAGGGCTGGTTCGACCGGCTCTTCCAGTACACCTGCGACGAGCCGCCCATCACCTGCGCCTGGGGCGACATCCCGGCCCGCGCCCAGGTCGCGAAGAGCGCCGACCCCGCCTTCCGCACGCTCGTCACGACCGACGCGGACCAGGCGCGGGCGCAGGGGGTGGACGGCGCGATCGACGTGCTCGCACCCATCGTGAATAGCATGGAGGACCGCTCGTACCAGACCGCCCTCGCCGGCCCCGGCGGCGAGGCGCGGGCGCGCTACGACGCGTTCCTCGCCGGCCCGCGCAAGGAGCTGTGGCTCTACCAGAGCTGCATGAGCCACGGCTGCGGCGGGACCGTCGCCATCGGGGATCCCTCGGCGGGCGCACAGTGGTGGACGGGGTGGCCCACCTACGTCGTGGACGCGAACGCGGTGCGGGCGCGCGCGATGGAGTGGCTCTCGTTCCGCTACGGCGCGTCGGGCGAGCTGTACTACGAGACGCTCCAGTCCTACGTCGACAAGGCCGACCCGTGGAGCGACGTGTACGCGTTCAACGGCAACGGCGACGGCACGCTCTTCTACCCGGGGACGCCCGCGCGGATCGGCGGGCAGACCGACGTCCCGGTCGCGTCCATCCGCCTCAAGATGATCCGCGAGGGCATGGAGGACTACGAGTACCTGAAGCTCCTCACCGACGCGGGCGGCGGCGACGAGGCCAGGGCGATCGCGAAGGAGCTGTTCCCCCACGCCTGGGCCGCCGACCAGAAGCCCGAGGCGCTCATGGCGGCGCGGGAGGCGATCGCGCAGCGCATCCTCGCCCGCACCGGCAAGACGGTCGTCGCAGCGGCCGGGACGGCGCAGGGCAGCGCGGCGGGCGCGGCGGGCGTCGCCGCCGCGGGCGAGCCGCAGGTCCGGAACGCGACGATCGTGGGCGGCTGCGGCGCCTTGCCGGGCCAGCACGAGCGCGGCCACCTCGCCCTCCTGCTCATCGCGGCGGCGTTCCTGTGGCGGCGCCATCGCTCGCGGCGGGCGTCCTAACCCGCGCGCAGCGCGGCGCCGCTCGCGGGCTTCACGAGCTTGCCCATGAGGTTCCCGAGCAGCTCCTCGCGGCCGAGCGCGGCGGCGGCGCGCTGCCACAGCCACGGCAGGGACTTGAGGCCGCGCGGGAAGTAGGCCGCGATGTCCTCGAGTCGCTCGCTGTAGCGGAACTCCGCCGAGGCGAAGCCGAGGTCCTTCGCCATCCGCTCGATCTTGCGCGGCTCGTTGAGGAGGTAGACCGCTGGATAATGGTACGAGTCGGCCCCCTCGCGCGTCATGAGGAGGCGCAGCACGCTCTCCTGCAAGCGCAGGTGGCCGAGCGCCTTCGCGATGGCCGCGAAGTAGTGCAGGCCGTTCGGGGTGATGAAGTAGAACGCGCCGCCCGGCGTGAGCGCCCGGTGCACGGCGCGCAGGAAGCGCTGCGGCTCCTGCACGTGCTCCGCGACGTAGACGCTGTACACGCACTCGAAGCTGTCCGCGGGCAGCGCGGCGTCCTCGACGGTGCTGGGGTAGCGCTCCTGCAGCCACGGGTTGAGCGTGAGCTTCCCCACGTCGGGATCGACTCCCGCGAGGAGGCCCGCGTGCTCCGCCGCGCGGCGCGCCTGCGGGTAGCTGCCGTCGTTCGCGCCGACGTCGAGCATGCGGCAGCCGCGCGGCGCCTCCGACAGCATCCAGTCGAAGAGGAGGTCGCGCCGGTCGGCGAAGTCGTTGAGCCGCAGCGGGTGCGGCTCGGCGCCGGGAGACGCGCTCGGGGCGGGGCGCGGCGCGGGGTCCCAGCGAGGGGTCTCGAAACCGTTCGCCGAAGGATTTCGCATGCGCAGTTCTCCCGGAACCGCAACGTGCGTCGGCGCCGGCGCGGCGCGAAGCCGCGCTCTGGGGCGCTCCGGGCCGACCAGTTGGATGCCATGGCGGCGGTCAGTCGAATCGAGCCGCAGCGTCGGCTCTCGCCGCCATGATCGAGATCCGGCGCCTGGCGGCGCCTCACAGCGGCGCTCAGTTCATCCGAGCCCCGAGCGTCACAGCCGCCGCTGTGAGAAGATCCGGCGCCTACGGCGCCTCAGTCCGGGGGGAGAAACTCTCCCCCCGAGACCCCCATCGCGAGGGTCCTCGCAATCGAGCACGTGCGTCACGCGACGCGGCGCGGCGCCGCGAGCCCGCTGCGGTACTCCTTCAGCTTGTACTGCACCTTCCGCACGCTGACGCCGAGGATCTCGGCCGCGCGCACCGTCGAGCCGCCGACATCGTCGAGCGTGCGCAGGATGGCGTCGCGCTCGATCTCGAACAGGGTCGCGCCCGGGATGAGGCCGCTCGCGCCGTGGCGGTCCGGGCGCGCGCCGCGGAGCCCCGCCGAGAGGTCCTCCTCGCCGAGGACCCGCCCGTCGCAGCGCGCCACCGCCGCCCCGATGGCGGCCGCGAGCTCGCGCACGTTCCCGGGCCACGCATGGGCGAAGAGCGCCGACAGCGCACCGGGCGAGAGCGCCAGGACGCCGCGCTCGTTCGCCGGGGCGGAGCGCGCGAGGAAGTGGTTCGCGAGCAGCGGGAGGTCGCCCCGCCGGGCGCGGAGCGGCGGCAGCGCGACGGTGACGACGTTCAGCCGGTAGTAGAGGTCGTCGCGCAGCCGGCCTGCGCGCACCTCGTCGGCGAGGTCGCGCGTCGAGGCGGCCACGACGCGCACGTCGACGCGGACGGCCTCGCGGCTCCCCCCGCGCTCCAGCTCGCCGTGCTGCAGCACGCGGAGCAGCCGGATCTGGAGCGGGCGCGACAGCTCCGCGACCTCGTCCACGAAGAGGGTGCCGCCGTGGGCGCGCTCGACGAGCCCCGGCGAGAGGTCGAGGGCGCCGTCGAACGGCGCTCGCGCGTGCCCGAACAGCTCGCCCTCGAGCAAGGCCTGCGAGCGCGCGGCGCAGCGCGCGCGCACGAACGGACCGTCGCGGCGCGGGGAGGCCTCGTGGAGCGCCTGCGCCACGAGGTGGCGGCCCGTGCCGCTCTCACCCTCGACGAGGACGGTCGCCTTGGTGGGCGCGGCGCGCCGCACCACCTCGTCGACGAGGCGCATCGCCGGGTCGTCGCCGACGATCGCGTGGCGGCGCCGCGCCTCCTCGCGCAGCACCGCGCGCTCGCGGCGGAGGCGGCGCGTCTCGAGGACCTTCTCGAGCACGAGCGCCGCGTGGGCCGCGCCCACGGGTGCCACGAGGAAGGCCTCGGCGCCGGCGCGGACGGCCGCGACCGCCGCGTCGACCGCGCCGCCGCGCGCGACGGCGATGAGCGACGCGTCGCTGCCGGTGGCGCGGAGCGCGCCCGCGATCGCGGCGCCGTCCCCGGTGGCCTCCACCCGGGCGAAGACCACCTCGGGCGCGAAGGCGACGACGACGGGAGCCGCCGCACCGGCGCCGGGGACGTCGGCCACGTCGAAGCCGAGATCGGTGAGCGCGGTGCGGAGGGACGACGCCGCGTCGCGGTCGGCGTCCACGACGAGGATGCGCACGCGCAGCGACACCCGGACGGGGTCAGCAAGGCGCGTGCCGCGGGAAACCGTTGTGGCCGAGCGCGGCCGCGCGCGAGGGGTGCGCCGCTCGCTCGCAAAAGATGCGCGACCCGGGTAATCAGGGCCCCCCGCGAGCCGTCGCCGGGCGCGCCCACGCGCGCTACAGCCTTTGACCATGGGGCGCTACGCTGGCGGGCGCATCGAGACCTTGCGCGGCGACATCACGCGCCTCTCGCTCGACGCGATCGTGAACGCCGCGAACGCGTCGCTCCTCGGCGGCGGTGGCGTGGACGGGGCGATCCACCGCGCCGCCGGGCCGGGGCTCCTCGACGAGTGCCGCGGGCTCGGCGGCGCCCGCACCGGCGAGGCGAGGATGACGCGCGGCCACCGGCTGCCGGCCCGCCATGTCATCCATGCCGTGGGCCCGGTGTGGCGCGGCGGCGAGCACGGCGAAGACGCGCTGCTCGCGAGCTGCTACCGCGAGAGCCTGCGCCTCGCGGCGGAGTGCGACCTCCGGTCGATCGCCTTCCCCGCGATCTCGACCGGCGCCTACGGGTTCCCGCTCGAGCGCGCGACGCGCATCGCCATCGAGGAGGTGCGCCGCGGGCTCGCGCTCCACCCGGTCGTCGCGCGCGCCGTGTTCTGCTGCTTCTCGGACGGCGACCTCGCGGTCTACGACCGCGTCGCGGCAGAGCTGCTCGGGCCCGCCGGACCCGTCGCGGGAGCGTGATCGTCAACGCGGCTCAGCCGTCCGCGAAGGCGATCGTCGAGAGCAGCGCGAGCGCCGGCTGGCGCGAATCGAGCCGCGTGTGCTGCACGACGATGGGCACGTCGGCCTCGATGACGCTCGCGTAGTCGGTGCCGCGGGGCACGGGCTCGGGGTCGGTGAGGTCGTTGAAGCGCAGGTGCAGCGTGCGCCGCGCCGGGACGGTCACACGGTACGGGCCGGCGGGCTCGCGGTCCGCGAAGTAGACGGTGATCTCGACGTGCGCGTCGGCGTCGCCGGCGTTGAGCAGGCACGCGGTCTCGTGGCTCTCGAAGGCGCGGCCGGCGCCGGTGCTCCCGGGCGGGATGTACCCCTCGGCGATCGCCCAGCGCCGATGTCCGATCGCCTGCTTCACGACGACGCCTCCTGCCCGGGTGCAGGTCAGTGCTGCGGCGCCGGCGCGGAGGACTCGCGGGCGCTCTCGGCGGTCGTCTGCGCGGGGCTGAGCAGGTCCGGCCCGGGCGGCTGCATCCTGAGCGTCTCCTCGTCGTGGCCCGGGTTGAGGAGCCCGAAGCGCGTCGCGTTGTCGAGCACGACGCCGCCGATGAGGAGGACCACGAAGAAGACCGCCGACGCGAACACGAGGCGGTTCGCCCCGGCGTGGTCCCACAGGTGCATGAAGAAGAGCACGACCAGCATCGACTTCGCCGAGGCGATGACGAGCGCGACGATGAGGTGCCAGGGGTGCGGCAGGTGCACCCGCGACATCAGCAGCGTCGCGATCGTGCCGAAGAGCAGGGCCGCCCAGACGATCCAGTAGCGGGCCGCACTGGCGTGCTCCTCGTG
>JBJMQK010000446.1:0-7598 GCA_045802735.1 Anaeromyxobacteraceae bacterium
GAGGAGACGCGCGCCATCCGCTACTTCGCGACGGTGCAGGAGGCGCGCGCCGCGACGTCGTAGGCGGATCGCGGGTGCCATGAGCGCGGAGAAGCTGGCGCAGGAGCTGAAGGGGATCCTCGTGAAGAGGATCCAGACGGATCAGCTCGTCGTCCCGACGATCCCTGCGATCGTCCAGAAGATCCAGGACGTGCTGCGCGAGGGCGATACCGCGGCGCAGAAGCGCGCGGCCGAGATCCTCGAGCAGGACCCGTTCCTCGCGGCGCGCGCGCTCCGGGCGGCCATCGCCGGGGCGAAGGGCGCCGCGGCGGGCGCGAAGAAGCCCACCGTCGGCGACGCCGTCGCGAAGCTCGGGCCGCGCGGCGTGAAGGCCCTCCTCGTCGAGGCGAGCGCGCAGAAGGTGTTCGTCTCGCGCGACGCCGAGATCGCGAACGCGCTGCGCCGCATCTGGGAGCACTCGGTCGCCGTCGCGACGCTGGCGCGCGACGTGCTCGCCCTCTCCGGCCACGGCGACTCGGACGCCGCCTACCTCGCCGGCCTCCTGCACGACATCGGGAAGCCGGTGGTCGCCTCGATCCTCCTCGAGGCGGAGCGGCAGACGACGGAGCTGTACAACCGGCCGTGGATCGACGGCGGCGACTGGGTGGCGGCGATCGCCTCGACCCACCGCGCGGTCGGCCTCGCCCTCGCCGAGAAGTGGCAGCTCCCCGAGACGCTCCTGCGCTGCATGCAGGAGAACCTCGACTACGACAACGCCGACCGCGCCTCGCTCGCGAACGCCGTCTGCTTCGCGAACGCGCTCGCGAAGAAGTGCGGCGTCTACGTCGGCGCGGTGGACGCGGACGACACCGACGCCATCGTGATGATCGGGCGGTCGCTCATCGGCGTGAACGACGAGGTCCTGAAGACGCTCACCAAGGGCCTCAAGGACCGCGTCGTCGGCATGTTTGATTGACGGTTGCACCGCGGCGCGGCGTCAGCCCGCCGACGCCGCACCGCGGGCCCGCCGTCATCCCCCTGACACCTCGAAGGCCGTGATCCCGCGGGGTTGCGCCGGTGCCGCGCGGGGCACGCCGCTTGCGATGCCCCCTCCCGGAAGGAGCGTGCATGGCGGCGAAGGAACCGAAGGACTCGAAGGACGCGGCGAAGCCCGACGGGAAGCCGGAGGCCAAGGCCGCGGGCGCGCCGAAGGGCGCCGGCGGGAGCAAGCTCGTCCCGCTGCTCCTCCTCGTGAACAGCGTCCTCCTCGCGGGCGTGCTGGCGCTGCTCTTGGTGAAGGGTGGCGCGCTGACGCACGCACCGAAGGCGGAGAACGCCGACGAGCACGCCGCCGCGGAGGGAGGGCACGGCGAGAAGGGTGGGCACGCCGAGAAGGGCGGGCACGACGAGAAGGGCGCGAAGGGCGCCGGCGGCAAGGAGGCGCTGCCCGGGCCCACCGTCCGGCTCGCCGACTTCGTCGTCCACCTGCGCGACGTCGACGCCGACCGCTACGCCCGCCTCGCCTTCGAGATCGAGTGCTCGGACGAGAAGGCGAAGGAGGCGCTCAACGCGCGCATGCCGCAGATCCGCGATGCGTTCCTGTCGTACCTCTCGGATCGCACCGCGGAGGACCTCCGCGGCAGCGAGGCGATGTCGAAGATGAAGAGCGCCCTCACGCAGCGCATCGGCGAGATCGCGCCCGCGGCCCCGCTGCGCGGCCTCTACGTCGCAGACCTCGTCGTCCAGTAACCGCGCGCCATGCCCGCCACGCTGTCACCGGAGGAAGTGAAGGCGCTGATGAGCGCCATCCAGGATGGGAAGGTCCAGTCCGAGGGTGGCGGCCGCGGCGCGCGCGGCCCCGTCGCGAACTACGACCTCACGAGCCAGGACCGCATCATCCGCGGTCAGATGCCGACGCTCGACGCGATCAACGAGCAGATCGCGCAGCAGCTCGCCATCGGGCTCACCGGCCGGACGCGCTTCGCGCTGCGCGTCAACGCCGGCGCCGCGACGCTCCTCAAGTTCGCCGACCTCACGCCGCTCCTCGCGCCCCCCGCCGCCGTGTGCGTGCTGGGGCTCGGCGGCGGCTACGGGTTCGGCCTCGTGGTGCTCGAGCCCGGGCTCGCCGAGCAGCTCCTCGCCGCGGCGCTCGGCGATCGGCGCCAGCGCCAGCCCGACGCGATGCCGGAGGCGCGCCGCGAATTCACCGCCGTGGAGCAGATGGTGCTGAAGCGTCTGCTCGTCGTCCTCACCGACGCGCTCGCGGCGGCGTGGGCGCCGGTGATTCCGTTCCAGCCCGAGGCGCTCCGCTTCGAGGTCGACCCGCGCATGGCCAGCATCGCCCCGCCGACCGAGGTCGGCATCGTCGCGGCGTTCGAGATCATGGGCGGGATCGAGGGGCGGCTGCAGCTCGTCATCCCCTACGCCGCCGTCGAGCCCGCGAAGGCGCGGCTCAGCGCGCCGCGCCAGCTCTCGCAGCGCGGCGACGATCGCATCGCGCGCATGATGGAGCGCGAGATCGCGCAGGTGAAGGTGGACGTGCGCGGCCAGCTCGGGCGCACCCGCATCACCCTCGCGCGCCTGCTCGAGCTCGAGCCGGGCGAGATCCTCCTCCTCGACCAGGACGAGGGCAGCCCGATCCCGGTCACGGTGCAGGGCCGCCAGAAGCTCTTCGGCGCGCCGAGCGTGTCGGGCGGCGCGCTCGCCGTCCGCATCGAGACCCCCCTGTCCGCCGGCGCCGCCGCCGCGAGGTGAAGCATGAGCAACGGGACCCAGTCCTCCGGTGACAACTCGTCGCGCCGCCTCGACATGCTGCTCGACGTGCCGCTCGACGTCTCGGTCGAGCTCGGCCGCTGCCGCATGACGATCCAGGACCTCCTCGCGCTGGGCCCGGGCGCGGTGATCGAGCTCGACAAGATCGCCGGTGAGCCGCTCGACATCCTCATCAACGACCGGCTCGTCGCCCGGGGCGAGGCGGTGGTGGTGAACGACAAGTTCGGCGTCCGGATCACCGACATCGTGAGCCCGCAGGAGCGGATCGCGAGGATCAGGTGAGCGAGATGACGACCGCGAACTCGACCGCGAACTCGACCCCGACCGCGAGCTCGACCTCGACCCCGACCTCGACCTCGACCGCGTCCCCGACCGCGAACGATTCCGTTCGCGCTGAGCGTAGCCCGGCGCAGCCGGGCGGAGTCGAAGCGCCGCCCGCCCCGACCCTCGCCCTCACCGGCGCTGCACCGACCCTCTCCTCGGTCCCGTCCTCCTTCTCCCCCGGCTCCCTCGCCGCCGGGCTCCTCCTCGCCGCGCTCGCGGTCGCCGCCCTCGTCCTCGCGCGCCGCCGCCAGCGCGTCGCGCGCGTCGTCGAGATCGTCGAGACGTCGAGCCTCGGACCGCGCCGCTCGCTCGTCGTCGCGCGGATCGGCGACGAGCTCTTGCTCCTCTGCTCCTCCGAGGGCGGCATCGCGCTCCTCACCACGCGCCCGGCGAGCCTCGCCGCGCGCCCGGTCGCGCAGGACGCCGCCGCCCCGCGCCCCGCGCGCGCCGGCGACGGCGCGATGAGCGGCCTCCGCGACGCCCTCCTCGCTCGCGCCGCCCCCGCGGCGCCGCCGGAGCCCGCGGCCCCGACGCTGCGCGAGCGGATCCTCGCCCGCCTGAAGCCGCGCGCCGTCGCGCCCGCCACCGCCGCCTTCGAGACCCTCCTCGCCGAGAGCGTCGAGGACGTGGAGCTGCGCCGCAAGCTCGCCGCGGGCCAGATCGGGAGCGTGCGGTGACGCCCGGCCTCGCCGCGCTCCGCCTCGCGCTCGCCGCGAACGCGGACCCCGGCATCTCGCTCACGGTCGGCGGCGGCGGCTCCGCGCCGGTGAAGCTCTTCCTGCTCTTCACCGCGCTCTCCTTCGCGAGCGCGCTGCTCGTCTCGGTGACCTCGTTCACGCGCATCGTGATCGTGCTGTCGTTCCTGCGCCAGGCGCTCGGGACGCCGCAGCTCCCGCCGAACCAGGTGCTCATCGGCCTCGCGCTCGTCCTCTCCGGGTTCGTCATGTCGCCGACCGCGACGCGCGTCTACGACGACGCCCTCGGGCCCTACCTCGAGGACAAGATCCAGCCGGCCGCCGCGATGGACAAGGCGAGCGCGCCGCTCCGCGAGTTCATGCTGCGGCAGACGCGCGAGCAGGATCTCCAGCTCTTCTACGAGATCGCGAACCACCCGCGCCCGGCGCGCGGCGAGGCCATCCCGATGTCCGTGGTGATGCCGGCCTTCATGGTCTCGGAGCTCACCACCTCGTTCAGGATGGGGCTCTACATCTACGTGCCGCTCCTGCTCATCGACCTCCTCGTCGCGGCGATGCTCATGTCGATGGGCATGATGATGGTGCCGCCGACGATGATCGCCTTGCCCCTCAAGATCGGCATCTTCCTCATGGCGGACGGCTGGCGGCTCGTCGTCGCGAGCCTCGCCCGGAGCTTCGGATCATGACCCCTGAACTGCCCTCGGCCCTGCTGCGCGAGGGGCTCCAGCTCCTCGGCGTCGTCGGCGCGCCGCTCTTCGCGGCCGCGCTCGGCGTCGGCCTCGGCGTCGGCATCCTGCAGGCCGCGACCCAGGTGAACGACCCCGCGTCCGGCTTCCTGCCGCGCGCCGCCGCGGCGGTCGGCGTCTGCTGGGCGGCCGGGCCGTGGATGGCGGAGCGCCTCGCCGCCTTCCTCGCGAGCGCGATCACCCGCATGGCGGGCCACGGATGACGCCCCTCGACGCGCCGGTCGCGAGCGCCTGGGCCTGCGGGCTCGTCTTCCTGCGCGCCGCGGGCCTGTGCGTCACCGTGCCGGTGCTCTCGGCGCGCGTCGTCCCGGCGCGCGTGCGCATCGCGCTCGCCGCCCTGATCGCGTTCGCCGCCTGGAGCGGCGCTGGCGCGCCCGCCGTGACCCCGCCCGCGACGCTCGCCGCGCTGGCGGGAGCCGCCGCCTCGGAGACGGCGCTCGGTCTCCTCGCCGGGCTCGGCGCGCGCTTCGTCCTGCAGGCCGCGCTCGCCGCCGGTCACGCCGCGAGCCTGGGGATGGGCCTCGGCTACGGCGCGCTCCTCGACCCCACGAGCGGCGCCGAGTCGAACGTCGTCGGCGAGCTCGTGCACACCGTCGCGCAGGCCGGCGCGGTGGCGCTCGGGCTCCACCGCGAGGCGGTGAGCTGGCTCGCGCGCTCGGCGCGGCTCTTCCCGCCGGGCGCGCCGCTCGGGCTCCGCGAGGCGGCGATGAAGGTCGTGTGGGACGGCGCCGGCGCCTCGGCGCTCGCGGTGCGGCTCGCCTTCCCCATGCTCTCCGCCGTGCTCCTCGGCCACATCGTCATGGGAATCCTCGGGCGGACGGCCCCCCAGCTCAGCCTCGGCACGATCGGCTTCTCCATCGCCGTCGTCGCGGGCGGCGGCGCGTTCTACCTCGTCGCCCCCGCCGCGGCGGAGATGGCGGCGCGGGCGGCGATCGCGGCGCTCGCGAAGTAGCCGAGGGAGGCGCGCGTGGCCGACGAGGACGAGGAGGACAAGAGCGAGGAACCCAGCGCGAGGCGGCTGCAGCACGCGTGGGACGAGGGGCAGGTGCCGCTCGGCCGCGACGCGGCGCTGGTGGCGAGCCTCGCGGGGGCGGCGGGCGCGCTGTACGTCGTCGCGCGGGCGCTGCGGGGCGGCCTCGTCCACGCGGTCGCGAGCGCGGCGGGCACGCTCGACGCGACGCCGTTCCGCACCCTCCCCGGCCTCGCCCTCGGCCCAGCCGCCGCCGCCGCCGCCGTCTGCGCCGCGGCCGCGGGCGCCGCCATCGTCGCGACGCTCGCGCAGACGAAGGGCGGTGTGTGGCCCCAGCTCCCCTTCCCCGACCTCTCGCGCCTCGCGAACCCCGGCCGCATCACCAAGATCTTCTCGAAGGAGGGGCTCGCCGACCTCGGGCTCGCCGCCGCCAAGGTCGTGGCGCTCGGCGCCGCCGCCTGGACGACGGTGCGCGGCGACTTCCTGACGCTCCGCGCGCTGCTCGACGCGCGCCCGCCGGATCAGCTCGCGCGGGCGTTCGAGATCGTGCTGCGCGCGGGCTCGCGGATGCTGCTCGCCGCCGTGATCCTGGCGGGCGCGGACCTTGCACTGACCCGCATCCGGTTCTCGAGGAAGATGCGGATGACGAAGGCTGAAGCCAGGCGCGAGACGCGCGAAGACGACGGCGATCCGCTCCTCAAGGGGAAGCGGAAGAAGCGCCACCGCGAGCTGTCCCGCGGCCGCGCCGCCATCGAGGTGCCGCGCGCCGACGCCCTCGTCGTGAACCCGACGCACGTCGCCATCGCGCTGCGCTACCGCAAGGACGAGGGGCGCGCGCCGCGCGTCATCGCCAAGGGCAAGGGCGCGCTCGCGGAGTACATGCGCGACCTCGCCCGCGAGAACGCGATCCCGATCGTGCAGGACATCCCGCTCGCGCGCCTCCTCTACAAGAAGGTGAAGGTGGGCCACGAGGTCCCGGCCGCCAC
Organism: Anaeromyxobacteraceae bacterium; assembly: GCA_045802735.1. GTDB lineage: Bacteria > Myxococcota > Myxococcia > Myxococcales > Anaeromyxobacteraceae > Anaeromyxobacter_A. Next base: position 6,473 of record JBJMQK010000446.1, read on the forward strand.
CTACAAGGCCGTCGCCGCCGTGCTCGCGTTCGTGTACCGCATCACCGGCCGCGCGCCGGGCGGGAGGGCTCAGGCGTGAGCGAGCCCACCCCGAGCGCCGCGAACAGCGGGGGCCGCGCCGAGACCTTCCTCGCGATCTCCGTCCTCGCGACGCTCGCGATCCTCATCGTGCCGGTGCCCGCGCCGGCGCTCGACGTGCTGCTCGCGCTCTCGGTCGGGATCGCGCTGCTCATGCTGCTCACGGCGCTCGGCCTCACCCGCGCGCTCGACTTCTCCGTCTTCCCCTCGCTGCTCCTCATCATCACGCTCTTCCGGCTGTCGCTGAACGTCGCGACGACGCGCCTCATCCTGCTGCGCGGCGGCGAGGGCGCGGGCGCCGCGGGCCACCTCATCGAGACGTTCGGCCGCTTCGCCGTCGGCGGCAGCCTCGTCGTCGGGCTCGTCATCTTCCTCATCCTCCTCGTGGTGAACTTCACCGTCATCACGAAGGGCGCGAACCGCGTCTCCGAGGTCGCCGCGCGCTTCACCCTCGACGCGATGCCCGGCAAGCAGATGTCGATCGACGCCGACCTCGCGGCCGGCATCGTCGACGACCGCGAGGCGAAGACCCGCCGCCAGAACCTCGAGCGCGAGGCGGAGTTCTTCGGCGCGATGGACGGCGCCTCGAAGTTCGTGCGCGGCGACGCGATCGCCGGCCTGCTGGTGCTCGCGGTCAACGTCGTCGGCGGCATCATCATCGGCGTCGCCCAGAAGGGCATGTCGATCGGCGACGCCGCGCAGACCTACACGGTGCTGTCGATCGGCGACGGCCTGGTCGCCCAGATCCCCGCGCTGCTGGTGTCGACCGGCTCCGCGCTGCTCACCACCCGCGGTGAGGACCCCGAGCTCGGCCGTGCGCTGGCCGGCCAGCTCCTCACCCGCAAGCGCCCGATGCAGGTCACCGGGATCACCCTCGGCGTCATCGGGCTTCTGCCCGGCATGCCGCACGTGCTGTTCCTCGGCCTCGGCGCGCTGGCGACCTGGGTATCGACCCGCGCGAGCGATGCGCAGCCCGAGCGCGGCGCGGCAGGTGGCGACGCGCGCAGCCCGGCGCGCGCGGCCGAGGCGCCTCGCCACGACGAGAAGG
>JBJMQK010000466.1:0-2762 GCA_045802735.1 Anaeromyxobacteraceae bacterium
GAGGGTCTCCGCGCGGCACCCGCGCGGAACGCGTGGTGTACGGCAGGGTACCCGGGGCGCGAACCGGCTGCGGCGCGTGCCCTTTTCGACGCGGCCGCCCCCGCGAAGGTCAGGCCGCGCGGACGGTGGGCCTGGGCCGAGACGACCGGGATGTGGCGCGGATCACCTGCAGGAGCGCGCTCGCCAGGCGGCGCCCGTCGAACGGGAGCGCGACCACCGCCGCGGTGCCGGGCCAAGGCCGCCGGTGGTCGTAAGTGCAGACCACGACCGGCACCGTCGGATAGGCGGCGGAGGCGCAGCGCAGGTCGCGCTCGAGCCCGTCCCAGACCAGGACGACATCGGGCGCCGGGCCGGCGCCGCCTGCGGGGAAGGTGACCCCCTCCATGCCGAGCGATCGCAACACCTCGGCACACGAGACCCGTATGCACTCGTCATCGCCCAGCACCAGCACGCGTTGCATCACGGCCCCCCTGCGCGACACGTACGCTGCGTTCGGTCGAGGGGGCTTTATACGCACCGTCCGGGTATCGTGGGAACATCCCTTCGGGGGTTCCTCACGAATCGTGCGGGCCCATGCGGGGGTTTGTGGCGCCGTATGGGGCGGTCGAGGCGCGCACCTCGGCGAGCCGGGGTCCATCCGAGCGTGACGACCCTCAGTCCGTGGAACGACTCGGTCTCGGCGCGGCTCGCCCGCGCGCTCAGGTTCGCGCTCGGCGCCGGGCGCCTCGAGACGCTCCCGCCCGCGAGCCTCGCGCTCGCGATGGCGATGCGGCGCATGCCAGGGCAGGAGCTCATCGCCGTGGGGCTGCGGGCCCATGCCTGCCGGCGGCGTCACGGCCCGGGAGGCGTCCACCCGCTCGTCCGCGCCGCCTGGCGCGAGTGGCGCGCGGGGGCGTGCTGAGGTCGGTGAGCTTCGTCGCGGACGGTCCCGCACCCGGCCGGTGACCGCTCACCGAAGGGGGGCCACGGCAGCCGAGGTGTGAAGTTGGAGGCACCGCCCGGATTCGAACCGGGGGATGAAGGTTTTGCAGACCTTTGCCTTACCACTTGGCGACGGTGCCACCCGACGGCGACGCGGTTGTATCGGAGGGGCGCGGCCCCGTCAACGCGCGCTCGCCGGCGCTGCCCCCGGGCGAGCGAGCGGTCGCCCGCACCGAAGCGGCCGCGACCTTGACGCCGCGCGCCCGGAGCGCGGCGTCGATCGCGGGCAGCTCGGCCTCCGCTGCGCGGCGGGCCTCCGGCCGCACTTCCAGCACGACCTCGATCCCCGCCGCGCCGCGCGTCAGGCGGAGGCCGCTGCCGTCCGCGAGCTGGACGTTCACCGTGGGTCTCGCAGGGTCCCTCGCCAGCGCCAGCGCGACGCGCTCGAGCGACGCCGGCGGGAAGAGGCGCTGCACGCCGTCGACGGGCGAGGGAGGCGCGACGTCGCGCGGCAGCGATGCCCGCGCGGTGGGGTGCGACGGGTCCGCCTCGTCGCGCCGCTCGCGGAGGGCCGAGGAGGAGCGGTCCGCGCCGAGGCGCGACCGCGCGAGCACGGAGGCCGCCGCCGAGGCGGAGCCCGCGAGCCGACCTCCCCGGCCGGCGGCGCCGGGTACCTTCGCCGTCGCGCTCACCGCCCCGCGCGCGCGCGACGCCGCGGCGGAGAGCGCGCGCGCGAACGGCCGCGCCGCTGCGGATCGCGACGCCGCCGCCTGCTCCGCCTGCGCCCCCCCGGCTGCGCCCCTCGCTGCCGTCCCCGCGACCTCGGCACTCACGCGACCTCCTTCAGCCCGACGTCGCGCAGCTGCGCCTCCCACGCGACGGATCGCCGCGCGTCCGCCTCGTCCCGGAGCGCCCGGGCGCGGCGCTCGGCGTCCTGCGCCCGCGCCTCCGCGGCGCGCGCAGCGCAGGCGTGCGCCTCCGCTGCGTCGCGGAGGCCGTGTGCGAACGCCGCCTGCCTCGCCGCGCCGGCGTCGTCGGCGCGGCGCCGGCGCTCGGCGGCGCACCGCCAGGCCACGCGCGCCCGCTCGCGCTCGCGCCTCGCGATGCCCTCTGCGAGCACGGCGTCGGCTTCCGCCTCGCCCCACGCGCGAAGCGCCCCGTCTTCATCGACCCGCACTGCGTCCGCTGACCATCGCTTCGTCATCGCGTCCCCCTCGCGACGGCACGCGTTGCAGGGTCGGTGCCGGCGGCCGCTCGCCGTCTTCCACGCTCGGGCGCTCGCAGGTGCGCACGCAAACCGCGTCATCTCGCTCGTGCGCTCGTCCTTCGACTCCGGTCGCTGCGCTCAGGACGAGCGGGGGCACGGCTGGCGCGGTCCGCCCCCCGGACGGACGGGCCGGGGCGCGGACGGCCGGAGGGGCCCTCCCCGTCGCAGGCTTGGCGGTGGGGGCGAGGCGGCCCACCGTTGACGGCGGGCTGGTCGGGGCGGGGGGTGGAGACATGTCGTACCGCTGGTTGGCTGCGGGCGCGGCGGCGCTGGTCCTCGCCGCATGCGCGGGGAAGAGCACGGACGGCGGGGGCAACCCACCCGACGCCGGCGTCGTCCTCGAGAACGTGCCGCCCGGGCAGCCCGATGGCGGCGCACCGGACGGCGGCGCACCCGACGCCGGCCCGCCGGCCGTGACGACGACCCCACCGGTCACGAAGGATCACTGGACGTTCTACGGGACGGGCCAGGGTCTCTCGGGCAACGTCTGGGACGTCTCGGCCGACGAGGGCGGGAACGTCTACGTCGCCGGGTTCGACGGGCTCTACGCGAAGCGCAAGGCGGACGCGGCGTT
>JBJMQK010000494.1:0-5412 GCA_045802735.1 Anaeromyxobacteraceae bacterium
ACCAGGCGTGGCTCCTCGCCCGCAACCGCGAGCTCCTGAGCGGCATCGTCTACCGCGCGCTCATGGCCTTCCTCTCGCCGGCCGCGCTGCTCGAGAAGGCCGCGGCGAGGTGGTCGTCGCTGCACCGCGGGACGGAGCTCGACGTCGAGCGCTCCGGCGAGCGCGAGGTGGTCGGGCGGCTCTCTCACCCTCCGCGCCTCTTCACCGCGGTCGCGCCCGCGTACGGCGCGGCGTTCCAGGCCGCGATCGAGCACTCGCGCGCGCGGACCGCCTGCGTGACCGTGGAGGACGTCACCGCGACCTGCGCGACCTACCGCGCGCGCTGGACCTGACGCGCCGCCGCCGCGCCGAGCGCCGTCAGCGCAGGAGCCCGATCGATCGCAGCGCCGCGACCACCGCGTCGCGCCCCGGGCCACCCGTCCCGCGCGCGGCGCCCTGGGCGAGCCCGTCCACGATCTCGTTCACGGCGTGACCATCGTGGCCGCGCACCCACCCGTAGCGCACGCCGAGGGCGCGGGAGCGCGCGTCGAGCGCCTCGATGAGGTCGCGGTTCAGCACGGGCGTGCCCTGCGCCGTCATCCAGTTCTTCTTGCGCCAGCCGTGGATCCACTTCGAGAGCGCGTCGACCACGTAGCGCGAGTCGGAGACGACCTCGACGCCCGCGGCCGCGGGGAGCCCCTCGAGCGCCTCGAGCACGGCGCGCAGCTCCATGCGGTTGTTGGTGATGGCGTGCGGGCCGTCCACCGCCCAGCGCGTGCCGCCGTAGCGAAGCGCGTGGCAGGTGCGGTCCACCACGACGAACCCCGTGCCGCCGGGGCCGCCGGGGTTCGAGAGCGCGGAACCGTCCACGTAGGCGACGAAGCGGGCTTGCTCGTTCACCCGAACTCGCAGAGGTACGCGGCGGGCGCGGCGGCCTTCACGTCGAAGCCGCTCTTCGCCCCCACCTCGAAGCTCGTGCCGGCGGGGTAGAAGCGCCACGCGTCCTCGCCGGCGAGCTTCACCCATAGCTCACCCGAGACGACGGTCATCCGCTCCGTGGCGTCGGTCCCGAAGTGGAACTCGCCCGCGTCGATCACGCCGGCGGTCGCGCGGCGGCCGTGCCGCTCGAAGCCGACGCTCTGGACCTTGCCGTCGAAGTAGGCGTTGTGCTTCAGCACGGTCAGCGCCCGCGCTGCGAGCCGCGGTGCGTCGGCGTCGCGGCGAACGGGTTCTTGGGCTTGCCGGCCTTGAGCTGCGGCCGGGCCGCTTCGCCCTCGGGGTGGTCAGCGCCCTTCTCGTCGTCACCGGAGCGCGGCGCCTGGCGCTGGACCGGCTTCCCTTCCTTCTTGCGTTTCTTGCTCACGGGCATGCGCGTTTCTTGCGCCGCGGCGGGCAGCTTGTCAACGCCGAAGCGCGTCCGCGAGGAACGCCGCGGCGCGCGCCTCGCCGTAGAACTCGAGGCGCCAGGGGAGCCCGGAGATGAAGCCGACGTGGCCGCCCGCCGGGTACGTCTCGAGGAGGACGGCGGGGTTCGCGCGCGCCCGCTCCACCGGGATCGACGCGCGCGGGATCATCGGGTCGTCCTCCGCGGAGAGGGCGAGGAGCGGGCGGCGGACGCCGCCGAGGAGCGGTCCGGACGAGGAGCGGGCGTAGTACTCGGCCGCGCTCGCGAAGCCGTGGAGCGGCGCCGTGACCGCCTCGTCGATGGAGAGGAAGGTCCGGCAGGCGCGGATCGCGCGCCCGTCGAGCGGGAGGTGGGGGAAGCGCGCGAGCTTCGCCAGGGCCTTCGCGCGGAGCGACCGCAGGAAGCGCTCGCGGTACACGAGGCCGAGCCCGCCCGCCCGGTCCATCGCGGCGCCGCAGGCGGCGAGGTCGTAGGGCGCGCAGATCGCGGCGGCGGCGCGGACCTCCGCGGGCAGCGCGTCGCCGCGCTCGCCGACCCACTTCGCGACGACGTTCGCCCCGAGCGAGAAGCCGGCGAGCGCGAGCGGGCGGCCGGGGCGCTCGGCCGCGAGGCGCGCCACGACGCGCGCGAGGTCGGAGGTGTCGCCGGAGTGGTAGAGCCGCGGCAACCGGTTCGGCTCGCCCGAGCAGCCACGGAAGTTCACGGCGAGCGCGGCGAGCCCCAGCGCCCGCGCCGCGGCCACCATGCGCTTCACGTACGGTGCGCGGCTCGAGCTCTCGAGGCCGTGCAGCACGACGACGGTGGGCGCCGCGGGGTCGCCGTGCCGGTCGACGTCGAGGAAGTCGCCGTCGTCGAGCTCCCAGCGCTCGCGGCGCGGCGAGAGCGCGAGCCGCGGGCGAACGAGGTGCGCGAAGATCGTCATCGCGTGAGGCCCGGGGAGCCAGCGCGCGGGCTTGTAGCTCACGCAGGCTGCCATAGGCCCGGCGCGGCGCTGCTGCCACCAGCGCGCCGGAGTTCCGGCCGGGGGTCAGTCGGCCGAGGCCGCCAGCGCGCCCTCGGCGCCGTTCCAGCAGGTGCAGATCGTCCCCGGCTCCGCGGCGGCCACCGCGCCGGCTTCGGCCTCCGCGTCCGCCGTCGCGGCGGCGGGCAGCTCCAGGGCGCCCAGCGTGCGGAGCGTGACGATGGCGGCGACGGCGGCGACGGCGGCGAGCGTGACGAACGTGCGCATGATCTTCCCCCCCGGGATCGATCGGCGTGGACTTGGAGTGGCTGCGATCGGAAGAGGGGCGGCGCGGGCCGGTTGTGACGCACCGTGACGCTGCCCTCGAAGGGTCTACCCCGGCCGGCGCAGCCGCCAGCCGCGCGCGAGCGCCTCCGCGTGCAGCGCCTCGAGCGCGCGCGCCGCCTCGGGCTCGCCCAGGAGGTGCAGCGCAGCGGCGATCGCCTCGATCGTCGAGATGCCGCCGCGGATCGTCGGCCGGCGCATGGGGTCCGCCGCGCGCACGGACGGCGCGGGGACGGCGATGCGCGGCAGCGCCTGGAGCGCCGGGACGCGCTGGATCATGCGGCGCGCCTGCGCCCACGTCCCGTCGAGCACCAGCACGCGCGCGGGCGGCGGGTCGAGGCGCGGCGGGTGAGGGGAGGGGAACAGGATGGCGTCGCCCGGCTCGACGAGCGACGCGACGTCGAGCGGCGCGTCGAGGAGCGCGTAGTCCGCGATGGTGAGGTTCGGCAGCGCGAGCGCCGCCCAGCGGGCCGAGTTCGTCGGCCGCGCGAGCTCGCTCGCGTGGCGCAGCACGAGGAAGCGCGTGCGCGTCGCGACCGGCTGCACGACCCCGCAGATGCACGCCTCGCGCGGGAAGATGCAGCGCGGGCAGCGGCGCGAGAAGTCGACCGGACCGCGCGCCATCTCACCCCGCGAGGAAGCCGGCGAGCAGCGCCGCGACGTCGTCCGGCCGGTGCCGCATCATCATGTGCCCCGCGCCGGCGAGGGTCACGAGGCGGGCGTCGCGGAAGGCGGCGAGGCGGAGCGGGTAGTCGATCGGCACGCGCTCGCTCTCGGACCCGTCCACGAGCAGCACCGGGCACTCGATCGCCGACCACATCGCGCGGGCGACCTCGAGGCGGTAGGGGTACGGGCCGCGCGTGAGGTGCAGCGGATCGTGCTCGAACTGCACGCCGCCCGCGACGGCGCGCGTGCCGTGCTCGGCGAGGAAGCGCGCCTCCTCCTCCGGGCAGAGCGGGTCGAGCTGACGGAGCCTCCGCGCCGCCGCCGCGACGTCCGGCCACACCCGGGGTGACGTGCGCCGCGCGCGGTGCACGCCGGCGATCCAGGTCGCGACGCGCTCGGGGAGGGATTCCGCCGGCGCCTCCGCCATGCGGATCCCCTCGAGCGCGGCGACGCGCCAGGCCCGTCGCGGGAACGCGCCGGCGAAGTAGCAGGAGATGGAGCCGCCCATCGAGTGGCCGACGAGGGCGAGCCGGTCGCGCGCGACGGCGGCGGCGAGGTCCGCGACGTCGAGCACGTAATCCATGAAGTGGTAGTAGCCGCCGGCCCCGACGCGGTCGGTCTCGCCGTGGCCGCGGAGATCCGGCGCGACGACGTGGTACCCCGCCGCCGCGAGCGCGGGCCCGACCCGGTGGAAGGCCCAGGCGAGATCGAGGAAGCCGTGGAGGCAGAGCACCGTGGTCGGGCCGCCGCCGTCCCACTCGAGGATGCGGTGGCTGAGCCCGTTCGCGAGGACGGTGCGGGAGATCGGCTGCACGGGGACCGTCTACCGCGGCTGTCGCAGGCGCGCCAGGGGCGTCGCTCCTTCCGTTCAGCTCGCGAGCGGCGCCCGCACCTCTCCCGGCAAGAGGAACAGGTTCACGCCGTGCCGCTCCCAGCCGTTCTCGGCCATGAGCAGGTCGAGCGGCAGCGTCGCGATGTCGTCCGCGAACGGCTCGAGCGCGGGGTCCTTCTCCGTGTAGAAGAGCTTCGTGTAGACCTTGCACGCCGAGCACGCCTCGGCCCTGGCGGCGCCGCGCGAGAGCGGCTCCTTCGCGGCGGCGTCGCCCTCGACGGTGTAGTAGGTGACGTTCGCGCCCTTCTCGCACACCGTGCACTCGACGCGGGTGCGGTGCCACTCGCTCGCGCACAGGCTGCACACGAGGTAGCGGACCTTGTCGTCGCCGAGGACGACGCCGGTGACGGGCTGCGAGCCGCACACCGGGCAGGCGTCGCGCCGGGGCGCGATCGCCGCCGCGTCGAGGCGCGCGGCGAGCGCGGTGAAGTACACCTGCAGCGCGGCCGCGACGAACGGGCCGGCCGCGAGGTCGCTGCCGACGACGGCGTTCGCGAGGACGCGGTCGGCGAGCGCCTCGAGCTCGGGCGGAGGGAGGATCGCGAGCAGCTCGAGCGCGGCGCGCGTCTCGGCGGGCAGGTCGCCCTGGCCCATCGTCTGGACGATGCGCGCGAGCAGGTCGTGCCACACCGGATCGCGGCGGTGGTTCATCGCGTCGAGGGGGAGCGCGAGCGCGCCCTCCGTCCCTCCCGAGCGCCGCGCAGCGGAGTCGAAGGGCATCCGCTCGAGCGCCGCGACCTGCGCCTGCGCGAGGCGCCCGAGCAGGTGGAGGTACTCGCCGAGCGTGTTGCCGGGAGCGAGCGCGAGGAACCGCTCCGCGCGCCGCGCGAAGACCCTCGCGGGCTTCGGCAGGCGCAGCGGAGCGATGGCCTCGAGGGTGCCCGGTCCGGTGAGCGGCGCGTCGCCGTTCATCGACCTTCCTTGCTCGTCACCTCGCGATACCAGCGCGGGTGATGGAACTTCGCCCAGGCGCGCGGGACCGTGCCGCGCGTCATCGCCTGCATCGAGCCCTTGGTCCAGTACGCGGCGTAGATGTGGATGCCGATCCCGACGAACATCACGAACGCCGAGACGACGTGGACGACCGCCGCCCCGCGCCGCACCGTCGCCGCGAACGCGGGCGCGAAGTACGGCTGCCAGATGAAGATGCCCGAGACGAGGAGCGCCGCGACGAAGGCGATCATC
>JBJMQK010000507.1:0-7109 GCA_045802735.1 Anaeromyxobacteraceae bacterium
CGCTCGTCACGCGGAAGCGGCCGTGGAGGTGCGTCACGCCCGCCGCGGCGTACGGCGTGAAGCTCGCCCGGCCCGCGTCGAGCGCGTAGCCGGCCCCGACGTCGGCACCGTAGAGGAGGCTCTCGAGCGTGTCGCGCGTCGCGGGGTCGGTGACGGGGGTCTTCGAGAACGCGTACACGACGTGGCCGCGCAGCGCGACGGTCAGTGGCCCGGGGGCATAGGCGAGGCCCGCCTCCGCGGCGCCGAAGTGGGTCGAGACGTCGGCCACCGTGACCGGCGGGATGTAGGCGAGCCCGGCGAAGGCGCGGAGCGCGCCCGGCGCAGGGAGCCCCACCATGAGGCGCGGGCGCGGGAAGAGCGGCGTGTGGTCGGAGGCCGTGATCTGCCGCCTCGTCCCCGTCGCGCCGTCGATCGAGGGGATCGTGATGCCCTCGACGCCGAGGCTCACCTGGAACGGGCGGAGCGCGCCCGGCGCCTCGAGGGGCGGGAGATCCAGCAGCAGGGAGTGGATGTCGATGAGCCGCTCTTGCTGATCGAGCATCGTCTGCGCCGCGGCAGGCGCGGCGACCGCGGCGAGCGCGAGGACGACGCCGAGGCGTGCCGCCGAGATCATCACTGCCGCGGCGCCCGGGCCAGGCCGGCCAGGAAGCGGCCGGTGGTGTCGAAGCCGGCGTAGTACATGTTCCAGGTTGCGCCGTCGAGGAACACCGCCGGCGTGGTGAGGCCGCCCGAGTCGAACTGCCCCGCGTCGCCCTTGTCGAGCGCCTCGCCGAGCGGGCCGCCCTGCTTCACCTTCACCCACGTCTTGCCGTCGTTCGACTCGGCGTACCCGATGACGCCTTGGCTCGGGCCGCCCACCACCGGCGCCGGCGCCTGGCACCCGCGGTACCACATGCGGTAGAGGCGCGCCCTCTCCTTCACCACCGTGGGCTGGTAGGCGCACGCGACGTCGAAGGTCGTCGCGCCGGCGAGGTCGAGCACCGCGCCGCTCGCGCCCTTGCCGCGCTTCTTCGTCCAGTGCCGGGCGTCCTCCGAGACGGCGAGCCCGACGCGCCAGGTGTTGGTCACGTCATTGGCGGAGTAATACATCTTGTACTCCGCGCCATCCTTCAGCACCCACACGTAGCCCACCTGCTGCGCGTCGAACGAACCGGCATCGCCGAGCGGGAGCACGCTGCCATCGGGCCCGTCGCCGTCGTAGAACTTCGTCCAGTGCACGCCATCGGACGACTCGGCGTAGCCGATGCGGCGGTCGTTCGCCAGGCGACCCGGGCCCGGGTCCTTCGTGCAATCATTGAAGGGCTTGGTGCTGCCATTGTACCACATGCGCCAGCGCTCCCCGTCCTTGAGCACGAACGGACGGTACGTGAGGTAGCTGTCGAACCTCCCCGGCTCGCCGTTGCCGACCATCTCGCCGCCCGGTCCGTCGCCGGGTACGCGCGTGAAGTTGAGGCCGTCCTTGGACGTCGCGAGCCCGATGCGCCAGTGGGCGGTGTTGATCCCCGGGCAGGCGGTCCCGCTCGCGTCGGCGCCGCCGTAGTAGAGGAACGTGGTGTCGCCGTCCTTGAAGGCGCTCACGGTGAAGTTCCCCACCTCGTCGAACGAGCCGGGCGCCGGATCCAGGCCGAGGACGGACCCGCCCTGCCCGGTGGTCGAGGTCTCCACCTTCTGCCACGCGAGCGGGCTCGTCGTCGCGGTGTCGGCGGAGCACGCCGCGAGGAGGACGGCCGCGGCGCCGAGTGCCGCCCCCGCAGATCGCATCGCTGTCATGAGACCGTCCGCACGCCTGCTGGCGAGGGCCAGATCAGTACCCGCCGCTGACGGTCGCGGTGGTGACCGCGACGACCCCCTGGAACGCCGCGCCAGCTGCGCTGTCGTGGAACGAGCAGTTCCCCTCGGTCGGGAACGTCACCGATCCCTGGGCGCCCGGCGCGAGCTGAGCCAGCGCCGGGCAGTTGCCGTCGAACTCGATGTGGTGCGAGACCGTGTCGCTGTTCGTGAAGGTGACCGTCCCCTGTGGCGCGACGCACACGTTCTGGGGGTTCACCCCGGAGGCGGTGATGGTGAGCGCCGCCGTCGGTCCCGGAGTGCAGCTCGCGGCACCGTTTCCGCCGCCGCACGCCGCCAGCCCCAGCACCGCCGCGCACACCAGCGCACCACTTGCCGTCCTCATCCGAAACCTCCCTGCGTTTGATGTACTCTTAGGTGCGCGAGTTTCCGGCGGAGCGATCCCACGCGGGTCGCGGCCTGGGAAACCCCCCGCCTTGGCGTACCCTCAGTTCGTGTCCCGAACCCGCGCGACTGGGCGATCGGGTTGACTCGTGTCAAGGTGAAGAGTCGATGCCAACGGGACATCGCAGGCAAGCCCACGGCGAGGGGACGCCCGGCGCTGAGCGGGAGGAGGGTGTGGAGGCTCCGGCCCGCGGCGCCGCGCCGCGTCCGCGCCTGCGCGTCACCACCGGCCGCCGCCTCTTCTTCGCCTTCGGCGCGCTCGTCTGCGCCTTCGGCGCCGTGCTCGCCTTCACGGCCACCCGGCTCCACCGGCTCGAGACGACGCTCGACGGGATGCGACTCCACGAGGAGCGCATCCACCTCGCGCTCGAGATGGAGAGCGCGGTGCGCGATGTCGTCGCCCACCAGGCGCAGATCGTCTCCGGCGAGGAGATCCGCGTCCCCGACTACATCGAGGCGCAGCAGCGGGTCATCCGCCTGGAGGCGAGCCTGCCCATGCTCGCCGGCGACCCCGAGGAGGCGGTGCCGGTCGCGGAGGTTCGGCGCGCGAGCGCAGAGCTGCTCGCGGTCCTCGACGAGCGCATCGCGCAGGCGCGCGCCGCCGGCCCGCGTGGCGTGGGGCCCGGCGAACGGGGTCACGCGCTCATCATGTTCATCGAGGACCGGCTCGACCCCCTCTGCACGCGGGAGCACGCGTCCGCCGTCGCGAAGCGGGCCCTCGTGTCGGAGGTCGAGCGCTCCACGCTCCGCTGGATCCTGGTGTTCGTCGCGGGCGCGCCGCTCTTCGCGGCCGCGATCGGCTGGTACATCCACCGCTCCGTCGCCCGCCCCGTGGCGCGGCTCGGCGAGGGCGCCGCCCGGCTCGCGCGCGGCGAGCTGGGGACGCGCATCGCGATGGAGAGCCCGGACGAGTTCGGCGCGCTCGCCGCCCAGTTCAACGCGATGAGCGCGTCGCTCCAGGCGCACCAGGAGAAGCTGGTGCAGAGCGAGAAGCTCGCCGGGATCGGCCGCCTCGCCGCCGGCTTCGCGCACGAGCTGGGCAACCCGCTCTCCGTCATCCTCGGCTACGTGATGCTCCACGGCCGGCGCGCGGAGGGCCGGCTGGCGCGCGACCTCGCCGCCGTCGAGCAGGAGGCGCTCCGCTGCCGCGAGATCGTCCAGGACCTGCTCGAGCTGGCGCGTCCCGACCACGTCCGCGCCGCGGCGCCGGTCGATCTCCACGCGCTGTGCGAGGAGGTGGTGGGCGCGGTCGCGGCGGCGGGGCACCTCCCTCCGGCGCGCGTCGCCGTCGCCGGCGAGGGCGTGGCCCACGGCAGTCGCCCCAAGCTGCGGCAGGTGCTCGTGAACCTCGTCCGGAACGCGGCCGAGGCGGCCGGCGCCGCGGGCGAGGTGGACGTGCGCGTCCGCGCAGACGGCGCGTTCGCCATCGTCGAGGTCTCCGACACCGGCCCCGGCATCCCCGCCGAGGCGCGCGGGCGGCTGTTCGAGCCGTTCTTCACCACGAAGCCGACCGGCACGGGGCTCGGCCTCGCGGTCTCGCGCGCCATCGCGCGCGGCCACGGCGGCGACCTGACCCTCGCCGACCGCCGCGGCGGCGGCGCCTGCTTCACCTTGTCCGTCCCCCTCTCCGGGAGCACCCCATGGCAGACCGCATCCTCGTCGTCGACGACCGTCCGGGCGTAGCGGACCTCGTCGCCGCCGTCCTCGCGAGCTACGACGTCACGCGCGAGACCGACGGCGCGCGCGCGCTCGAGCGCCTCGCGACCGAGTCGTTCGACGTCGTCGTGACCGACGTGCAGATGCCCGGCGTGGACGGGTTCGAGGTGCTGCGCGCCGCGAAGCGCGCCTCCGCCGCGACCGAGGTCGTCGTCATGACGGCGTTCGCGACGGTCCACGACGCCGTGCAGGCGGTGAAGCAGGGCGCGTACGACTACATCGAGAAGCCGTTCGACCCCGACGACGTCCAGCTCGCGGTCGCGCGCGCGCTCGAGCACCGGCGCCAGGTGCTCGCCGAGGAGGAGCGCCGCCGCGCCGCGGGCGGCGACGCGCACCCGCAGGGCCCCGACCTCTCGCTCGCCTACAAGGACGTGGTGGACGCGGCGCGCGAGCAGGCGTCGCGCGACTACCTCATCGCGGTGCTGAAGGAGCACCAGGGGTGCGTCACCCGCGCCGCCAAGCGGGCCGGCATGGAGCGCGAGAGCATGCACCGCGTGCTCCGGCGCTACTCCATCCGCGCCGAGCCGTTCAAGCCGGCGGGGGCGCCGCCCGAGCCCGAGGACGGGTAGCGCGCGGCGCGGCCCTCACGGCCGCGGCGCCATGAACACGAGCACCGCCGCACGCGCGCTCCCGGCGTTCTCGAGGCCGTGGTCGACGCCCGCCGGCGCGAGCACCGCCGCCCCGGCGCCGAGGGTCGCGTGCTCGTCGCCCACGCGCGCCACGACCTCGCCCTCGAGCACCGCGTACACCTTGTCGGCGCCCTCGTGCCGGTGCGGCTTCTGCGCCTGCCCCGGCTCGAGGCAGTAGACGTCGCAGAAGAAGCGCGGCGTCTCGAAGAGGTTCAGCTTCTGCATCTTGCCGGCGTCGAACCGGCGCACGTCGAGGCGCTTCACGTCGAGGGGCATGGTGCGGCGAGCTTAGCGGCGGCGCGCCTCACGAGCAAAGACATGGGCGGGGCGCGACGCGGAGCGGCCTTCCCTCGAGCGCGGGCCAGCGGTGACCCGCGAGGTAGAAGACAGCCCCGCGCGGCGAGCAGCCGACGGACGTCGCGCGACGCCGCCTGCGGGGCGTTACGTTCGTCCTCCCGTGACCGGATCCGAGCGCGACGCCGGCAGGCTCCCCGCGTCCTTCTGGGCGCTGTGGACCGGACTGCTCGTGAACCGGGCGGCCACGTTCGTGGTGAGCTTCCTCGGGCTGTTCCTCGTCCGCGATCGCGGCCTCTCCCCGACCTCGGCCGGCGCGATCACCGCGCTCTACGGCCTCGGGACCGCCTTCTCGGGGCCGCTCGGGGGCGTCCTCGCAGATCGCTTCGGGCGGAGGCCGACGATGCTGCTCGGCCTCTCCACCAGCGCCGCGGCGGTCGTCGCGCTGGCGTTCGCGCGCGCGCCGGCGCTGCTCGGCGTGCTCACGTTCGGCGCGGCGCTCGTCGGCGAGACCTACCGACCCGCGGCGCAGGCCGCGGTGGCCGATCTCGTCTCGCCGGAGGAGCGGCGGCGCGCGTTCGGCCTCGTCTACTGGGCGGTGAACCTCGGGATGGCGATCGGGCTCCTCGCCGCCGGGCTCGTGGCGGAGCGGAGCCTCGTCGCGCTCTTCCTCGCGGACGCGGGCACGAGCCTCGCCTGCGCGGTCCTCGTGCTCGCGCGCGTCCCGGAGACACGCCCGCCGGGCGCGGTCCACGATCCCGTGCTCGCCGGCCTGGCGCGCGTGTTCCGCGACGGGCCGTACGTCACGTTCCTCGCGCTCACGCTCGCGGGGCTGACCGTGTTCTGCCAGTGGCAGCTCGCGCTGCCGCTCGACCTCGCCGCGCACGGGATAGGGCCATCGGCGTTCGCCTGGCTCATGGCGTTCAACTGCGGCAGCGTCGTCGTGCTCCAGCCGCTCCTCGGGAGGTGGCTGCGACGGTTCGACCCGGGGTCGCTCCTCGCGACCTCGGCGCTGCTCGTGGGCCTCGGCTTCGGGGTGAACCTCGTCGGCGGGGTGCTGCCGGTGTACGTCGTGGGTACGCTGCTGTGGACCCTCGCCGAGGTCGTCGGGTTCCCCACCGCGGCGGCGCTCGTGGCGGACCTCGCGCCGGTGGAGCTGCGCGGGCGGTACCAGGGCGCCTACTCGATGACGTGGGGCGCGGCCCTCATGCTCTCGCCGCTCGTCGGCGGCGCGACGCTCGACCGGTTCGGCGCGCGCGCAGTGTGGGCGGGCTGCCTCGGGGTCGGCATCGCCACCGCCCTTGGCCACCTCCTCGCCGCGGGCCCGCGCCGGCGGCGGCTCGCGGACCCCTCCGCCGCGCCGCCCGGGGCGGCTGCGTCGGCTGCGGCGGCGGCGGTCGATTGACGGCGCGCGGACCGGCGAGCGCGCAGCGGCTCCGCGCGACATCTCACCCGGGCCGGCCGCGGCGCGGTGACGGCGCTGGAGGAGCCTCATGGCGATACGGATCGTTCGCCTCGGAAGACCGCGCTCCGCGAACGAGGGCCTGCGCATCGGCACCGTACGCCGCCCGCCGCGTGGCGTCCCGGCGACGCGCTTCGCCGCGGACGACTGGTACGACGTCTGGTTTCCGAACCTCGCGCCGACCGTCGCGACGATGAAGCTCGCCCGGGCGGCGACGACCCCGCGCGCCTGGGCGGCCTTTGCGAAGCGGTTTCGCGCCGAGATGGCCGAGCCTGCTGCGAGCCGCACGCTCGACCTCCTCGCGGCGCTCTCGCACGGCGCGAACTTCTCCGTCGGGTGCTACTGCGAGGTCGAGGCGCGTTGCCACCGATCGATCCTGCGCGAGCTCCTCGCGGCACGCGGGGCCGTGATCCACGAGTGATGCCCAGGGGGCCTCCGCGCCGCTCCCTCGCTCCCCCGCCGTCACGGTGGCGTGGATCACCTGCCGCAGAGGTCCGCTGACGTTATGGCCGCGAGCGAGGGGGTGGAGACGAGATGAGTGGGTGGCTCCGGCGCCGCGCGCGCGCATGGCACTCGGAGGAGCGCGCGCGGCTCATCCTCGACAGCATCGAGGATTACGCGATCTTCATGCTCGACCCCGACGGCGCTTCTACTCGGCCGAGGACGTCGCGACGGGCAAGCCCGACGCCGTGCTGCGGGAGGCGCGCGAGCACGGCCGCTACGAGGAGGAGGGCTGGCGCGTCCGGAAGGACGGCTCGCGCTTCTGGGCCGACATC
>JBJMQK010000546.1:0-5643 GCA_045802735.1 Anaeromyxobacteraceae bacterium
CGGCTCCGCGCGAGGTCGGCCGCAACGGCGTCCGCCTCCTTCGCGAGCCGCGTCTCGCCGCCGCCGAGCGGCGCGAGCGCCGCGACGCCGTGCTTCGACGCGAGCCGCGCCGCGACGGCGCGCGCGAAGGGGAGGACCTCGGACGGCTTGAGGCGCAGGTGATGATCGGCGTTCGTGCCGGTGAGCGAGAGCTGCGCCTCGGCCACGTACAGGCGGTTCAGCTCGGGCCCAGGCTCGCGGCGCGCCGAGAACTCGCGCGAGAGCCGCAGCGTCTCCGGCCCCTCGCCGAGGAAGTCGGCGTCGAGCGCGAGGATGACCTTCGCCTTCTCGAGCGAGTGCCGCGCCGCGAGCGGCTTGCCGAAGGCGAGGCGCGCGCCCTCGGCGGCGGCGTCCGCCGACAGGCTCTCGTAGGCGTGGAAGCGCGCGTTCGGGAAGCGTTGCCGGATGCGGCGGCGCAGGTCCTTGAGGAGCGGCGACCCGGTCGCGCCGGTGAGGAAGCGCAGCCGCGCCCCGCCGTCCTTCTCGTGCGTCGCGGCGAGCGCCGCGACGTCGCGCAGGAGCGCGCGGTACGAGAGCTGAGCCTGGCCGCGGCGGAAGCCCCTCGCGCGGCGCGGGTCGTAGAGATCGAGGATCGACGCCAGCTCGAAGCTCGAGACGCCGCCCAGGCTCGCGGGGTGGTCGGGGTTGCCCTCCACCTTCGTCGGCCGCCCGTCGTAGCTCGTCACGAGGAGGCCGGTGGCGTGCCCGCCCAGCGACAGCGCGGTGGCGTAGTGCACCGCCGTGGTGGGCAGGAGCGCCTTCTCCGGCGGGCGCACGTAGGGGAGGATCTTGTGGCGCGGCGGGCGGCACGCGGGCAGCGCCGCGAGCGTCGCCGACGCGCCCAGGATCTGGAGGAAGTGGCGGCGCGAGACGCCGTCGTCCTCGGGCGGCAGATCGGCGCCGTCGGCGAACTCGGGCGATCGCCCCGGCTCCTGCCCGACCTCGGCGAGGCTGCGCCAGCGGTGGACGGGGCGGTGCGGCTCGGGCTCGGGCTGCCCGACGATGGGGAGCTTCGGGCCGGGCTTTAGCGGTGGCATGTCGTGCAGCTCGTCCGCGAGTGAACGTCGTAGCGCTTCATGAGCTCCTTCGCGAGCGCGGCCGGATCCCCCGGCGGCGTCCACCCCATGGCGGTGATCTCCTCGACCGGCCGCAGGTTGGGGGCGGGGTTCCGGTGACACTCGAGGCACCAGCTCATCGTGAGCGGCGCCACCTGCTCGATGGCGGGCATCTGGTCCACGCGGCCGTGGCACGACTCGCAGCCGACGCCCTTGTTCACGTGGATGGCGTGGTTGAAGTAGACGAAGTCGGGCAGGCGGTGGACGCGGACCCAGGGGATGGGCTGGCCGGTGAAGTAGCTCTCGCGCACCGGCTCGAGGCGCGGGCTCTTGTTCCAGACCTGCGAGTGGCAGTTCATGCAGAGCGCGGTGGAGGGGATCCCGGCGCTCGGCCCGCGGTCGACGCTGGTGTGGCAATACCGGCAGTCAATCCCGTCGTCGGCGACGTGGTGGCGGTGATCGAACTGCACCGGCTGGAGGAGCGGCTCTTGCTGGCCGGTCCCGGCGGGCACCCGCGCCCACACCATGAGCCCGCCGAGCGTGCCGACGGCACCCCCCACGAGGAGCAGGAGAACCAGCCTGAAGATGGTATTCGACCGGGACCGGAAGAGGGAGCTCATGCACGGTGAGTGACGCCCGCCACTCCGGGCGGTCGAGGGACGGCTGGGGTGTCGTCCGCCTGGGCTGTCGCGCGCTAAACTGGCAGTTGCCGCAACGCGGCGCAGTTCCCTCTTGGGGCGCTCGCGCACGTTTGTGGCGGATCGCCCCCGACCGGGGCCGGGTCACGTTCGCCAGGAACGGCGCGGTGATCGCTCGGTCGCAGTCACGGTGAGTGACTTCGGGCCGTTGCCGCAGGGCCCGTGCGTGGACCACCTTGAGAGGGTTCCACAGCCGGGCACACCGCCCGACGAGGGAGGGGAGATGCTTCGGACGATCCTCGCGGTCGCGGCAGGGGTCGCTCTCGGCGGTGAGGCGTTCGCGCAGGCGAGCGAGCCCGCCCAGGGTCAGCCACAGCAATACCAGCCGCCTCCGCCGCAGTACCAACCGCCCCCGCCGCAGGCCGCGCCGCCGCCGCAGCAGCCCGCGGCGCCGCAGCAGCCCGCGCCCTCGCAGCCAGCGCAGCCGTCCGCCCAGGGCACCGGTCAACAATACCAGCAGCCGCCCCCGCCCCCTGCGCCGCCTTCAGCCCCGGGCGGCGGCTCGCAGCAGGTCGTCGTGAACCCGCCGAGCGGGGCGCAGGGGAGCGTCCCACCGCCGCCGCCGCCCACCGTCAACGTGAACCCGCCCGCGGTCGGCACGTACGGGCAGGCGTACCCACCCCCCACGGTCGAGCGGCAGGGCGAGTCGAGGTCCTCGCTCGAGGTCGTCGCGATCGATGCCGCGTACGGTGCGCTCGCGGGCCTGCTCGTCGGCGCCGGCGTCGCGCTCATCGCGAACAACGACGACTGGGGACGCGACCTCATGATCGGCACCGGCGCGGGCATCCTCGTCGGGGCGGCCGTCGGCGGCATCCACGCCTACAACGCCTCGGCCGAGACCCCGCGCCGGTACGCGCTCGACGGCCTCGGCTCCCCCGCCCGGACGCCGCCGCTCGCCGGCGCCCACGCGATGGTCGGCTACGCCGGGAGGTTCTAGCGGCGCGCAGCGCAGGCGATAGACTCGGACGCGTGCCGATCTACCGCCTCCCGCGCGAGCCCCTGTTCCCGGAGCCCCGGCACGCCGAGCCCGATGGCCTCCTGGCGGTCGGCGGCGACCTCGAGCCGGAGCGGCTCCTTGAGGCGTACGCGCAGGGGATCTTCCCGTGGTTCAGCGAGGACAGCCCCATCCTCTGGTGGTCGCCCGACCCGCGCATGGTCCTCCTCCCCGCCTGGCTGCACGTCCCGCGCTCGCTCGCGCGCACCGCGCGTCGCGGCGCGTACGAGATCCGCGCCGACACTGCCTTTGGCGAGGTGATCCGACGCTGCTCGGAGACGCCGCGACCTGGGCAGGACGGCACCTGGCTCACCGACGGCATGATCGTCGCGTACGAGCGGCTGCACCGGCTCGGCTTCGCGCATTCCTTCGAGGCGTGGCAGGGCGGGGCGCTCGTCGGCGGCCTGTATGGCGTGTCGCTCGGCGCCGCCTTCTTCGGCGAGTCGATGTTCGCGCTCGCGCCCGATGCGTCGAAGCTCGCGTTCGTGCGGGCGGTGGAGTGGCTCGTCGCGAACGGGGTCGAGCTCGTCGACTGCCAGGTGCGCACGGACCACCTCGCGCGCTTCGGCGCGCGGGAGATCGCCCGCGGCGAGTTCCTCGACCGCCTGGAGCACGCGCTGGAGCGCCCGACGTTGCGAGGCCGCTGGGACCTCGGGGGGGCGTTCGCCTCGCCGGCCGGCTGAGTCCGACCTGAACTGAGGTACGTTCAGCCGGTGAAGGGAGAACGCAGCGCGCCGCGCATCGCGGGCATCGAATGGGCAAGTTCCTTAAGATGGGCGGGCATGGCCGAGCGCACGCGCCAGCCGGGCGGCGACACGGCGGTCGCGGTCCCCAAGACGAAGTCGTCGAAGAAAACGGCAAAACCGCCACTTTTCAAGGTTCTGTTGCATAACGACGACTACACGACCATGGAATTCGTCGTCGAGGTCCTCCGCGAGATCTTTCACCACGACGCCCAGTCGGCGACCCGCATCATGCTCCACATCCACCAGCGGGGCGTGGGGGTGGCGGGCACGTACCCGATGGACGTCGCGGAGACCAAGGCCGAAAAGGTGATGTCGCTCGCCCGGGCCGCGGAGTTTCCCCTCCTCTGCACGGTCGAGCCGGAGTAGCGATGGTGACGGTCACGAAGGAATTACAGCTCACGCTCCAGGCCGCCGTCGGCGAGGCCAAGAAACGGCGTCACGAGTACGTGACGCTCGAGCACCTCCTGCACGCGATGACGAAGGACCGCGTCGCGTCGGAGATCCTGCTCGCGTGCGGCGCCGATCTGGAGCTGCTCGCCCGGGAGCTCGAGGACTACCTCGACCGCACGCTCGAGGCGTTGCCGAACCGGACGCAGGACCCGGAGCAGACGGCCGCGTTCCAGCGCGTGCTCCAGCGAGCCGCCTGGCACGTCCAGGGCAGCGGCCGCACCGAGCTCAACGCCGGCGACGTGCTCGTCGCCATCACGCGCGAGCGCGGCTCGCACGCCGTGTACCTGCTCGAGCGGCAGGGCGTGCGCCGGCTCGACATCCTGTCCTACATCTCCCACGGCATCGCCAAGGACGGCGGGCCGGGCGGTGACGAGGACTCCGACGGAGAGGGCGGAGACGAGGCGCCACGCACCGTGAAGGATCCCTTCCGCACGTTCACCGTGAACCTCGTCGAGCGCGCCGCGAAGGGCCTCATCGACCCGCTCATCGGCCGCAGGCTCGAGATCGAGCGCACGGTCCAGGTGCTGTGCCGCCGGCGCAAGAACAACCCGGTAGTCGTCGGCGAGCCGGGCGTCGGCAAGACCGCCATCGTGGAGGGCCTCGCGCTCGCCATCCACGAGAAGCGCGTGCCGAAGGTGCTCGAGGACGCGAAGATCTTCTCGCTCGACATGGGGGCGCTCCTCGCCGGCACGAAGTTCCGCGGCGAGTTCGAGCAGCGCCTGAAGGGCGTCATCGCCGGCGTGAAGAAGACGCCGGGCGCGATCCTCTTCATCGACGAGATCCACACCATCGTCGGCGCCGGCGCCACCACCGGCTCGTCGATGGACGCGTCGAACCTGCTCAAGCCCGGGCTCGCGTCGGGCGAGCTGCGCTGCATCGGGTCGACGACCTTCCACGACTACAAGCAGACCTTCGAGCGCGACCACGCGCTCGCGCGCCGTTTCCAGAAGATCGAGGTGCACCAGCCGACGGTCGAGCAGACCGTGAAGATCCTGCTCGGCCTGAAGAAGGTGTACGAGGAGCACCACGGCGTCACCTTCTCGCTGAAGGCCATCCGCGCCGCGGCCGAGCTCTCCGCGAAGCACATCAACGACCGGCACCTGCCCGACAAGGCCATCGACGTCCTCGACGAGGCGGGCGCGTTCGACCGCATGCGCGCCGAGGGCAAGCGCCACTTCAAGATCACGGCGCGCGACGTGGAGCGCGTCGTCGCGAAGATCGCGAAGATCCCGGAGCGCACGGTCTCGTCGAACGACGAGATGGCGCTCGCGGGGCTCGAGCCGGAGCTCAAGAAGGTCATCTACGGGCAGGACAAGGCGATCGACGCCATCGCGAGCGCCATCAAGCTCTCGCGCTCGGGCCTCGGCAGCCCCGAGCGCCCCATCGGCAACTTCCTCTTCTCCGGCCCGACCGGCGTCGGGAAGACCGAGCTCGCGAAGCAGCTCGCGCGCATCCTCGGCGTCGAGTTCCTGCGCTTCGACATGACGGAGTACCAGGAGAAGCACACCGTCTCGCGCCTCATCGGCGCGCCGCCGGGGTACGTCGGCTTCGACCAGGGCGGGCTCCTCACCGACGCGATCCGGAAGACGCCGTACGCGGTCCTGCTCCTCGACGAGATCGAGAAGGCGCACCCGGACGTCTACAACCTGCTCCTGCAGGTC
>JBJMQK010000666.1:0-5501 GCA_045802735.1 Anaeromyxobacteraceae bacterium
TCGCCGGCGAGCCGGTCGGCGTTCTCGCGCGCGGCGACCGCGGTCGCCGACGAGTCGCTCGCGTCGGCGGAGAGGAAGTAGGTCTCGACGCCGCGCGCGCGCGCGCGGTTCGGACCGGGCATCGCGTTCAGGTGGATCGACACGAACAGGTCGGCGCGGATCGCGTTCGCGAGGCCCGCGCGCTGCGCGAGCGCGACGGCGAGGTCCCCCGAGCGCGTCAGCACCGCCTTCGCGCCCGCCTTGCGCAGCCGCGCCGCGACGCGCCGCGCGATCTGGAGCGTCAGCTCCTTCTCGCGGAGGCCGGTCGGCCCTATCGCGCCCTCCTTCTCGCCCCCGTGGCCCGGGTCGATGACGGCGACGAAGGCGGGCTCCGCCGACGCACGCGCCGAAGGCGCGGCGAGGACGAGCGAGAGGGCGACCGCCAGGAGCACGCCGCGATTCTATACGCCCCCGCGCTCCCTAGGCCGCCTCCACCTCGATGTGGGCACCGCCCGCCGCGTCGACCACCTCGCCGATGACGGCCGCCTGCACGCCCGCTCGCTCGAGCGCGGCGACGATCCCTTCGAGCGCCGCCGCCGGCACCGCGGCGAGGAGCCCCCCGTTCGTCTGCGCATCGGCCAGCACGAGCTGCGCGGCGGCGTCGAGGCTCGCGTCGAACCGCACGTGCGGGCCCACCCAGGCGAGGTTCGCGCGCGTGCCGCCCGGCACGACGTCGCGCGCGGCGAGGTCGCGGACGCCCTCGAGGACGGGGATGGCGCGGGCGTGGAGCCGCAGCGCCGCGCCGGAGCCGCTCGCCATCTCCCACGCGTGCCCGAGGAGCCCGAACCCCGTGACGTCCGTGAGCGCGTGCACGGCGCCGCTCGCGGCGAGCACCTCGCCCGCCTTGCGGTTCAGGGCCGCCATCACCGCGACGGCGCGGTCCACGAGCGCCGCGTCGGCGATCCCGCGCTTGATCGCGGTCGTCACGATCCCGGAGCCGAGCGGCTTCGTGAGCAGCAGGCGGTCGCCGGCGCGCGCGCCCACGTTGCGCAGGATGCGCTCCGGGTGGACGAGGCCCGTCACCGCCATCCCGTACTTCGGCTCCGGGTCGTCGATGCTGTGGCCGCCGAGGATGGGCGCCCCCGCCTCGGCCGCGGCGTCGGCGCCGCCGCGCAGGATCTCGCCGAGCACGTCCCACGGCAGCTTGTTCGCGGGAAAGCCCACCAGGTTCAGCGCGAAGAGCGGCCGCGCGCCCATCGCCCAGATGTCGGAGAACGCGTTCGCCGCCGCGATGCGGCCGAAGAGGAACGGGTCGTCCACCACCGGCGTGAAGAAGTCGACGGTCTCGACGATCGCCTCGGTCGCCGAGAGCTGGTACACGGCCGCGTCGTCGTGCGTCTCGTGGCCGACGAGCGCCCGCGGATCGGTGGTGCGTGGAACGCGGCGCAGGACCTGCGCCAGATCCGCTGGGCGGATCTTGCAGGCTCAACCCGCGCCGTGGCTGAGCGTGGTGAGCCGCACCTGGTCGGCGGAGGTCATGGCGTGACAGGTAGCGGCGCCGCGCCCGCCGGGCAACGACTAGCCGCGCACGAGCGCGCCGCGCTGCAGGAGCGCGGCGATGCGCTGGGCCGCCTCGAGGTCGGTGAACGGCGCGCCGTCGAGCACGGCGGCGACCGCGCCCCCCGCGCGCGCGAGCGCGAGGATCGTCTGGTCCTCGGGGCCGAGGTCGGGCGCGGGCGCGCCCGGTGCGACGCGGGCGGGGAGCGACGCCGCCAGGCGCCGCAGCTCGTCGATCTGGCGCATGCCTTCCATGAGGAGCAGCTCGAGCGGCTCGGAGAAGGTGGGCGCGCCCGGCGCGCCGCCCGCGCCCGGGTGCAGCTCGAACCTCCCGGTGGACCAGCCCAGGAGGCGATAGAAGCCCTTCGCGGGCTGCAGGTCGAGGCGGCCGTCGAGCGTGCAGCCGGTGACGCGCCCGCGCTCGAGCTGGACCTCGGCGGCGTGGTCGTCGGCCTGCACGATGAGGAGCCCGGTCTTCTTCGACGTCGCGAAGAGCTGGAGCAGGTCCGCGATCGGGATCTCCTCGACGCGCCCCTGCATCACGCTCGAGCGCCGCATCGCGACGGTCTCCGCCGCGCGGTGGAGCCCGACCGCGACGTCGTCGGCGCTCTGCGCCGGGGCGGCGGCGTCGCGCGCCACGACGCGCGCGATCGAGGCGCCCACGATCACGCGGTCGCCCTCGGAGAGCCGGGCCCGCTTCACGCGCGCGCCGTTCACGTAGGTGCCGTTCGTCGAGCCGAGGTCCTCGATGAAGAGCCCCTCGGCGTCGTGCGCGATGCGCGCGTGGTGGCGCGACACGAGGTCCTCGGCGAGGACGAGGTCGGCGTCGGGCTGGCGCCCGAGGACGAGTGGCCGGCCGGGCTCGAGCGGCACGACGCCGCCCTGGAACCGCCCCGAGAGGAAGCGCAGCGCGAGCGGGCGCGAGGTCACGGGATCCCCTTCACCGGCCGCCCGGCGGGGCGCCGCGCGGCTCTCCCTCCGCGAGCTTCAGGTAGATCTCCGCGTTGCGGTTCCCCGGCGCGATCTGGAGGACGGCGTCCCACTGGCGCACCGCCTCCTCGACGCGGCCGACGGCCTGGAGCACGAGCCCGAGCGACAGGCGCGCGGGGATGTACGTCGGGTTCTGGCGCACGATCTCCTCGTACTCGCGGATCGCCTCCTCGCGCTGGCCGGCGTCGCGGTGCGCGCCGGCGAGCCGCGCGCGGATGTCGATGAAGGTGGGGCACAGCTCGAGCGCCCGCCGGTACTCCGTGGCGGCCTCGGCGATCATGCCGGCCGAGAGCCACACGTCGCCGACGTCGGCGTACATGTTGGCGAGCTTGCCCTTCACGAAGCGGTCGAGCGTCCCGGGGGCCGCGCCGGAGCGCGACAGCGCCTGCCGGTACACCTCCTGCGCCGCCTGGTACTTGCCGGTGTCGTTGTAGATGACGGCGAGGTTCAACGCGGCGTCCGTGTACCCCGGGTTGAGGCGCAGCGCCGCCTCGAAGGCGCGCTGCGCCTTCTCGTACTGGCCGGCGTCGTGATAGATGACGCCGAGCATGTTGTAGACGTCGGCGAACGACTGGTTCTGCTCCACGACCTGCGCGAGGTAGCGCTCCGCGCGCGCGTACTCCTTCTTGTCGTAGTACCCGCGCCCCAGGGTCAGCGCCTGCCGCAGGCCGTCGTCGAGCTCCGTCATCCCGTCATCTTACCGCAGAACGATCACAGTCCTGACGTGAACACCCAGCGCTCCGGCTCGCGCGCGAGGCGGTAGACGCGCCGTTCCCTGCGCGCGGCCTCGCCCGCGGGCGCCACCTCCGCGTCCTCGCCCACCTCGGCCGCGTCGCGGTCGACGCGCACCTGCCAGGCGAGGATGCGCACCGCCTCCGCGGGACCGGCGAGCTCGCGCGCGGCCCGGGCAGCGACGGCGCCGCGGTCCTCCCCGCGGTCGGCGTAGGCGGAGCCGGCGAGGCGCGCGAACGCCGCGGCGTCGCGGGCGAGCACGGCGTCGTGGCGGCGGAAGAGGGCGAGGAGCACGCCGCGCAGCCGGTCGAACTGGTCGCCCTCGCCGCACCAGAGCGCGATCGAGCAGGCGCGCATGTGGAACCGCTCGCGTCCGAGGTAGGAGAGGCGCGCCACCTCTCCACGCCACGCGACGCGCCCCTCCGCGTCCACCATCGCGACCACCGTCGCGCGTTCGCCGTCCACCGACGGCACGACCTCGGCGAAGCGCACGGGCGCGAGCTCCACGGTCCCGCCGGCGCGGAAGCCGTAGACGTCGTCGAGCTGCGCCCGCGCCTGGTTCGCGAGCGCCGCACGGATCTGCGCGTCGGCGCCGGCGATGGCGGGGGCGCAGGAGGCGATCCGCCCCCACAGGAGCCACGCCGCGATCGCGGCCGCGAGCGCGAGGCCGCCGGGCACGAGGTAGGGCGCGCCGGACGCGGGCTCGCGCCGCCGCCGGGCGGCGCCGAGGCGCGAGAGGTCGCCGCTCGTCGTGGGAGGAGGGCGGCCGCTACCGGATCGACGCAAGGAGCTTCTCCGCCTGCGCCCGGCGCGGATCCTGCGGGTGCTTCACGATGAGCTGCTGCAAGGCCTGCTGCGCGCGGTACGGTTCGTCCATCTTCACGTAGGCGTTCGCGAGGCCGAGGAGCGCCTCCGCCTCGTGCGGCGAGCCGGGGTAGTCGGTGACGAGCGCCTGCAGCCGGGCGGCGGCGCCGGGCCAGCGCGCCCGCTTCACGTAGAACTGCGCCACGTACCACTCGTGCTCGGCGAGCATCCCGGTCGCCTGCTTCAGGATCTTCTCGGCCTCGGGCCGGTACTTCGAGTCCTTGTAGGCCGGGTTCGCCACGAACTCGCGCAGGGACTTCGCCGCGTCGCGGACCTGCACGAGGTCCTTCTCGTACGAGGGCGGGAACAGGACGAAGTCGCTCGGGCCGTCCTTCCAGTGCGCGAGCGCCACGCGGTAGGCGGCGTAGTCCGCCTCCTCGTGCGTGGGGTGGAGCTTCAGGAACTGGTTGTACGCGTCGGCCGCCTCGACGAAGTGATCCTGGTCGAAGTGCGCGTCGGCGAGCCGCAGCTCGGAGAGGGCCGCGAACTTCGAGAACGGGTACTTGGTGCGGACGCGCTCGAAGAACTTCGTCGCCTCGAGGTAGTTCTTCTCCTTGAGCTCGAGCTGACCCGCCTTGTAGTCGTCCTCGGCCGAGCGCCCGTACTTCGGTTCGCCGCTGAGGGAGGCGCGCGTGCCTCCGCAGGCGAGGGTGACGGCGATGGTGAGCACGGAGACGAGGCGGCGCATGGGCGCCCGAAGATAGCTCACAGCGGCGCCCAGTTCATCTGCCCCGAGCGTCACCCCCGCCGCTGTGAGGAGATCCGGCGCCTGCGGCGCCTCAGCCCGGGGGGAGAAACTCTCCCCCCGAGACCCCCCATCGCGTGCCTCATCGCGATCGACCACGGGCCATCAGCCCACGTCGTCGCCGAGGTCGAGCGCGCGGCGCACCGCGTCCCCCGAGACGCCGCGGCCGAGGAGGAAGCGCGCGAGCCGCGCCCGCCCCTTCGCGTCGGGCGGGGCGGGCGAGCCGCGGAGCTTCCGGACGAGCGCGGCCCGGCACACGGCCAGCTCCTGCGCGGCGCCGCCCTCGGCCTGCGACGCGTGCACCGCGAGCGCGGCGGCGACCGCCTGGCGCGCGGCGGCCGCCGGGAGGCCAGCGTCGCGCAGCCGGCGCTCGGCGGCGCGCGGCCCGAGCCGCCCCGGCGCGACGAGGGCGCGCGCACGGGCGCCGGCGTACGCGGCGTCGTCGAGGTAGCCGAGCCGCGCGAGCCAGGCGATGGTCTCGTCGGTCGCGTCGGCGAGCCCCGCCTTCGCGAGCCGCGCGCGGAGCTGCGCCTCGGTGCGCGCGTGGAACGCGAGGACGCGCAGCGCCAGCGCCTTCGCCTTCTCGAGCGGGGTGCTTTCCGACACGGTCGGGGAGGCTAAAACCGCTCGATCT
>JBJMQK010000073.1:0-4521 GCA_045802735.1 Anaeromyxobacteraceae bacterium
CACGCCGCGCCCGCCGGAGCCTCGCCGTCCTCGTCGCGGCGACGGCGTGCGCGCACGGGCCGGCGCAGGTCGCGGACGGGAGCCCGGCCGCGGCGCCGGCCGCGGCGTCGGCCGCGACCTCGAGCGCGAGCGGGAGCGCGGCGGCGACCTCGACCGCGCCCCCGACGGCGACCGCTCCCGACCCGACTGCGGCGCGCCTCGCCGCGATCCGCGCCGAGGTGGACGCGCTGCTCGCGGCCCAGGCGATGGTCTTCTGGGACATGTGGACGCGCGGCGCCGCCGCCGACGCCGATCCGGCGGCGGGGCACGAGGCGCTCTTCTCGGCCGACGCGCTCGCGTTCGTGCGCGGCGCGCGCGCCCGCGCCGAAGGCGACGAGCGCCGCGCGCTCGACCTGCTGCACGCGTTCCTCCTCGGAGAGCACCTCTCCCGCGCCGCCGCCGGCGCGCCGGAGCCGCCCGCCGCGGCCGTCACCTGGGGCGGACGCACCGTCGCGGGCGCGCGCGTCCCCGCGTTGCTCGCCGCGGAGGCGGACGCGCCGCGGCGCGCCGCGCTCGAGCGCGCCTGGGTCGAGGCGGAGCGGAAGAAGGGGCCGGCGCTCGACGCCCGCTGGAAGGCGCTCGCCGCAGCGGCCGCGAAGGCCGGCTACCCGTCGCTCATCGCGCTCGCCGGGGAGCTGCGCGGCGAGACGCCCGACGCGCTCACGGTCCTCGCGGAGAGCGTCCTCGCCACGACGGACGCCGCCTACCGCACGCTCCTCGGCGGCGTGGCACAGCTCGAGCTCTCGCGGCGCCTCGCCGACCTCCGCGGCCGCGACCTGCCGCGGCTCTTCCGCGTCGCCGAGGAGCCGCAGGCGTTCCCGGCCGGACGGCTCGCCGCCGACGCGCAGAGCGCGCTCGCCGGCGTCGGGCTCGACCTCGCCGGGCGCGCCGGCGTCGTCCTCGACGGCGACGCGCGGCCGGGGAAGGACCCGCGCGCGCTGGCGCTGCCGGTCGAGGTGCCGGGCAACGTGCGCGTGTCGTTCACGCCGGTCGCGGGCGCCTCCGAGCTGCGCGGGCTCCTGCACGAGCTCGGCGCCGCCGCGTTCTACGCCCACGTCGCGCAGCCCGCGCTCGAGTTCCGCCGCCTCGGCGCGGTCACCGCCGAGACCTGGGCGGCGCTCTTCGAGGGGCTCGCCGGCGATCCCGCCTGGCTCGCCGAGCGCACGGGGCTCTCCGAGGCGCACCTCGCGCGGCTCGTCCGCGCCGGCGCCGCGCGGCAGCTGCACGAGGCGCGCGCGCTCGCCGCACGCATCCTCGTCGAGGTGGGCCGCGCCGGCGGCCCGGCGTTCACGCCGGGGATCGCGCGCACCGTCATCGAGCGCGCCTTCGCGCGGCCGGTGGAGAACGACGAGCTGGAGCTGTTCCTCGGCGCGCGCGATCCGCTGCTCGAGTCGGCCGACGCGCTGCGGGCGCTCCTCCTCGCGGCGCAGGCCGAGGCCTTCCTGCGCGCGCGCACGCCGGCGCCCTGGTGGCGCGCGCCGGAGGCGGGCGCGCTCCTCGGCGCCGCGTTCGCCGAGGGGTCGCGCCTCGCGCCGCCCGCGCTGGCGCGGTCGCTCGGCGCCGCGACGCTCGACGCCTCCGCGCTCGACGCGACGGCCCGGTCCCGCGCCGCCGCGGCCGGAGTCCGCCTGGCGGAGTCGCGCTAGGTCGGCGGCTTCTTCGGCGCCTTCTTCGGCGGCTCCTTCGGCGCGGCGCCGTCGTCGTCGTCGAGCATCCGGTACTTCGGGCCCTCGGGGTCCTCGTACTGGCCGCTCTTCACCGTCCACAGGAAGAAGAGCCAGGCCGCGACGCCGAGCGCGAGCGACAGCAGGATGAGCGCGCCTAGGTCCACGCGCGCACCCGCAGCGAGTTCGCGACGACGAAGAGCGACGACGACGCCATCGCCGCCGCCGCGACGATGGGGTGGAGCACGCCCAGGACGGCGAGCGGGACGGCGACGAGGTTGTAGACGAAGGCCCAGAACACGTTCTGGCGGATGACGCGATCGGTGCGCCGCGCGAGCCGCACGAGCCCGGCGACGAGCCGCAGGTCGTCGCGCACCAGCACCGCATCGGCGCTCTCCATCGTCACGTCGGCGCCGCGCCCCATCGCCACGCCCACCGCGGCGCGGGTCAGCGCCGGCGCGTCGTTCACGCCGTCGCCCACCATGAGGACGCGGGCGCCGCCCGCCTGCAACCGCGCCAGCTCCCGCTCCTTCGCCACCGGCGAGGCCTCCGCCACCGCGCGCGCGATGCCGGCGCGCTTCGCCACCGCGGCGGTGGTGAGCCTCCCGTCGCCGCTCACGATGGCGAGCTCGAGGCCCAGCGCGCGGAGCGCCTCCACCGCCTCGAACGCCTCGTCGCGCATCACGTCGGCGACGACGAGGAGCGCCGCGAGGCGGCCGCCGACCGCGAGGTGGACGACGGTGTCGCCCGCCGCCTCGAACGGCTCCGCGGCGCGGATGGCCTCCTTCCCCACGGCGACGCCCTCGGCCGCGAGGAGGGCGCGGTTCCCCACCGCGACGCGGGCACCCTCCACCTCGCCGACGACGCCCTGCCCCGGGATGGCGCGGAAGCCCGCGACGGCGCGGTCGGGCCCGGCGAGGAAGCGCGCCGCCTCGACGACGGCGCGGCCGAGGCTGTGCTCGGAGCGGCGCTCGACGGCGGCGGCGAGCGCCACCGCCTCGTCGCGGCCCATCGCGGCATCGAGCGGCACCACCTCGCGCAGCACCGGCCGGCCGCGCGTGAGCGTCCCGGTCTTGTCGAGGACGACGTGCGTCGCGCGCGCGGCGTGCTCGAAGACGTCGCCGCCCTTCACGAGCAGCCCCTTCGCCGTCGCGGCGCCCGTCGCGAGCAGGACGGCGATGGGCGTCGCGAGGCCGAGGCTGCACGGGCAGGCGATGACCACCACCGACACGCCGGTCATGATCGCCTGAGAGAGCGGCGCGCCGCGGGAGAGGTGCCAGGCGAGCGTCCCGAGCGCGAGGACGAGGATGGCGGGCACGAACACGCCGACCACCCGGTCGGCGATGGCCTGCACGCGCGGCTTCTGCGCCTGCGCGTCCTCCACCGCCCGGACGATCCCGGCCAGCACCGTCCCGGCGCCGGTGCGGGTCACCTCGAACGTGAACGCGCCGTGGAGGTTCATCGTGCCGCCGATGACCGCCGCGCCGGGCGCCTTGGCGACGGGCCGCGCCTCGCCGGTGAGGAGCGACTCGTCCACCTCCGACCCCCCCGCCACGACGACGCCGTCGAGCGGCACGCGCTCGCCAGGGACGACCTCGACCTTCGCGCCGACGCCGACCGACGCGAGGGGCACGAGCACCGCGGGCCCTCCCGCCGCCGGGGCGACGCGCGCCTCGCGTGGCGCGAGCCCCGCGAGCCGCGCCACCGCCTCGGACGCGCGCCCCTTCGCGCGCGCCTCGACGTAGCGCCCGGCGAGGACGAGCGTCACGATCATCGCCGCCGTGTCGAAGTAGACCTCGCCGCCCGTGAGCATCGCGTAGACGCTGTAGGCGAGCGCCGCGCCGGCGCCCAGCGCGATGAGCGCGTCCATGTCGAAGCGCCCGCGGCGGAGGCCGCGCGCCGCGCCGCGCAGGAACGGCGCGCCGGCGTAGAAGTAGACCGGGAGCGTGAGCGCGAGCGCGATCCACTCCATGAGGTGCCTGAGCCCCTCGCCCATGCCGTGGAAGTACCCGGCGTAGAGCGCGACGCTGTAGGTCATGAGCTGCATGGAGAGGAAGAAGGCGGTGCCGAGGCGGACGAGGAGGTCCCGCGACGCGGCGTCCTGCGAGCGCTGCCGCTCCGACTCCGAGTACGGCTTCGGCTCGTAGCCCGCGGCGCGGATGCGCCCGAGGACCGCCTCGAGCGTCGCGCGCGCCGGGTCGAAGCGCACGCGGGCGCGGTGGGTCGCGTAGCTCACCCGCGCCGAGACGACGCCGGGGAGCTTCGCGAGGAGCCGCTCGTTCAGCCACACGCAGGAGGCGCAGCGGATGCCGTCGATGTAGACGTCGAGCTGCGCCTCGGCGCCGTCCTGGCGCACCACCTCGCGGAACGCGGCGGCGTCCACCGGGCGCTCGGGGTCGGCGGCGAGGCCGACCTCGTCCCAGCGGCGGCCGTCGTAGAAGCCCTGGAGCCCCTCCTCCGCGATGAGCCGCGCGATGCCCCGGCAGCCGGTGCAGCAGAACGCCTTCGCGGCGCCGCCCACCACCTCGCGCACCGCCTCGCGCTCGGGGAAGGCGAGCAGGCAGTGGTCACAGCGCAGCATGGAACCCGAGCCCGCGCGCCACGAACAGCGCGCCGACGAGCACGACCGCGACGCCGCCGAGCCGGTAGAGCGCGCCGCGCGCGCGCGGCGAGAGCACCGCCGCCGCGCCGCCGACGAGGAGGAGCGCGGGCACGGTCCCGAGCGCGAAGGCGAGCGCGAAGAGGAAGCCCTGCGGCAGCCCGCCGGTCGCCGCCGCGCCCACGAACGCCGAGTAGGAGAGGCCGCAGGGGAGGAAGC
>JBJMQK010000078.1:0-2663 GCA_045802735.1 Anaeromyxobacteraceae bacterium
GAGCCGACGAGGCCGGCGATGAGCGGGAAGAAGCCCGCCTGCGCCATCCACTTCCCGAACGCCCAGCCGCCGAGGACCCCGGCGAAGCCGCCCACGAGGAGCGCGCGGGGCCAGCTGAAGCGCACGGCGCCCTCCTCGCGGCGCAGGCTGCCCCAGGCGCCGAGGGCGAGGCCGAGCGGCGCGCCCAGGCAGAGGACGTACGCGACGAGGTCGGGGAACCGTGCGCGGGCCACGTCGAGCATCCCCATCGCCTGCGCGCCGCCCGACAGCGCCGGGGCGAGGCCGACCGGGATCGCCAGCCAGACGAGGAACGAGAACCCGAGCCCCCAGGAGAGGCCCGCGCCGGCGCTCGTCGCGCGCGCGGCCGCGAGGAGCGCGAACGCGACGCCGGAGCCCGCGCCGAGGAGGACGCCGCCGTCGAGCGACGGCACGAGGCGCTGCGCGATCGCGCTCCCGGTGCCGCCGAGGGCTGCGCAGAGGACGACGGCTCCGGCGCGGGACGTGAGCTTCGGCATGGAGCACCTCAGGGGGAACGGGTCGGGGGGGATGGCTCGGAGAGGTCGATGGTCTGGACGATGTCGCGCGGGAAGAAGAGCTCGAGAGTCCAGTCGGAGAGGACGCGCACCTTCCGCTCGAGGCCGGGCAGCTTCGCGACGTAGATCCCGCGCCACATCATCCAGGCGAGGAGGCCGGAGAAGCGCAGGTGACGCCGCGTGAAGGGGACGCGCAGCTCGGCGCAGGCGGTGTGATGGCCCACGACGCACAGCGCGCCGAGCGCCTCGAAGTGGAACGGCCTCGGCCGGCCGCCGGTCAGCGCCGCGTGCACGTTCTCCGCGACCGTGCGCGCCTCGCGCAGCGCGAACTGCGCGGTGGGCGGGCACGGCTCCCGCGTGCGCGCGTCGACGACGGCGGCGCAGTCCCCTGCCGCCCACAGCCCCGGGTGACCCGGGACCGCGAGGTGCCCGTCCACGACGACCGCGCCGCGCTTCGACCGCTCGAGCGCGAGCGTCTTCAGGAGCGGGTGGGGCGTCGAGCCCGCCGTCCACACCAGCGTGTGCCCGCGCAGCTCCTCGCCCGACTTCAGCACGAACGCGCCCGGGACCGCGTCGGCCACGCGCTCGCCGAGGCGGAAGGTGACGCCGCGCGCGGTCATCCGCTCGAGCGCGTACGCGGCGAGCTCGGGCGAGAGCTCGGGCAGGATGCGATCGCCGGGGTGCACGACCACGATCCCGAGGTCGTCGGGGCCGAGCGCGGGGAAGTCCGCGAGCATGCCGCGCGCGAAGTCGTTGAGCGCCCCGGCGAGCTCGACGCCGGCGAAGCCTCCGCCCGCGATGACGAAGGTGAGGAGCTCGCGCCGGCGCGCGGGATCCGCCTCGAGCTCCGCCCGCTCGAAGGCGTCGATGACCCCGTTCCTGATGCGGATCGCCTCGCGCAGCGTCTTGAAACCGAGCGTATGCCGCGCGACGTTCTCGAGGCCGAGGTGGTTCGTGACCGCGCCGAGCGTGAGCACGAGCTGGTCGAACGGCAGCGTGACCGGCGGGTCCGACGCGACGACCACGCGCCGCGCCGCGAGGTCGACGCTCGCGACGGGGCCGCGGACCACCTGGGTCCGCCGCACGCTGGTGCGGATCGGGCTTGAGATGTGGGTGGGCTCGAGGCTCGAGCCCGCCACCTCGGCGAGCATCGGCGTGAAGAGCAGCGCGTTCGTGTCGGAGACGAGCGTGATCGCGACGGAGCGATCCGCGCCGAGGAGGCGCTCGAGGTGCGCGGCCGCGGTCACGCCGGCGAAGCCGCCGCCCAGGATGACGACGCGCCGCTTCTCGGGGTCCGGGGCGGGAGGCGGCACGGGCTCCGGCCCGAGCCAGCGCTCCGCCGCGTCCGAGGCGGCCTGCGACGCGAGCCCGAGCGCGCCGCCGAAAAGCACCCAGCCGACGAGGTGCGGCACGAGCGCCCGCATCCCGGCCGCGGTCCACATCGGCGCGGCTCCGCGCAGGAGCGGCACGAGGACGACGCTCACGCCGGTCCAGAGCGGGATCCCGAGGGCCGCGCCGGTCATGAGGCTGTCCACGTAAGCCCTGCGCGGAAAGCGGAACCACGCGCCGTAGGCGACGCCGACCACCGCGGCGAGCGCGAGCGCCAAGGCCCCGACCCGGAGCGTCGCCAGGAGGATCGCGCTCGCGGCGAGCCCTCCGACGAGCCCGATGCCCGCGCGCCGGACGAGGCGAGAACGGCGCTGGCGCGGCGCGCGCCACGCGGCGCGCAGCGAGGTTGCGATCGTGTCCATGATTGCTCCTTCACCGCGACGCGTGAAGCTGCGCGAGCGGCGCCGGCGAGGCCGCGCGCTGGCCGCAGAAGATGCAGGCGAGGTCGGATGGGTGGTCGAGCTTGGCGCAGCCGCGCCTCGCGCCCGCCGGGGCGAGCGCGGCCGCGAGCTGCATCCCGGCGAGCGGCGCGAGGAAGTAGATCCAGAGCGGTCCGAGCGTCCCGGCGAAGGCGGCGGAGCCGAAGGACCGCGCCGGGTTCATGCTCATCCCGGAGATGGGGGCCTCGACCGTGATGTAGAGCGCGACGAGCGCGCCGGCGCAGAGGCCGGTGAAGCGCTGGAACCGCGAGCTCGAGAGCGCCAGGACGACCGACATGAGGACGAACGAGATCGCGACCTC
>JBJMQK010000121.1:0-6284 GCA_045802735.1 Anaeromyxobacteraceae bacterium
CGGAGATCACCGGCGAGACGCCGAACGGCAGGTCGATGAGGGCGACGAGCAGGCCGCGCCCGGCGAAGCGGTAGCGCGTCACGCACCACGCCGCCGCGAGGCCGAACGCGGTGTTGAGCGGCACCGCCACGAGCGCGGTGAGCAGCGTGAGCCGCACCGCCGCGAGCGCGTTCGCGTCCACGAGCGCCGCGGCGTACGCGCGGGCCCCGTGCGAGAACGCCTCGCGCAGGACGACGGCGGCAGGCAGCACCACGAACGTCGCGAGGAAGAGGAGCGCCACCGCGGTGAGCGTGAGCCGCACCCAGCGCGGATCGGTCGTGGCGCGGCGCTCCACGCGCATGGCCGGGGCGGGGGCCGGGCGCGGCGCGGCGGCGGTGACCGCGGGGCCGGGGGCGGGCACGGCGGTGGCCTCGGCGGGCGGGTTCACGGTCCGGCTCACGACATCCCGGTGGAGGCGCGCGTCCACGCCTGCAGCCGCGCGACGGCGAGGAGCGCCACGAACGAGGCGGCGAGCATCACCGTCGCGAGCGCGGTCGCGCCGGCGTAGTCGAAGCCCTCGAGCTTGGTCATGATGAGGAGCGGCGTGATCTCGGTCCGGAGCGGCATGTTCCCGGAGATGAAGACGACCGAGCCGTACTCGCCGAGCGCGCGCGCGAACGCGAGCGAGAAGCCGGTGATCGCGGCGGGGAGGATCTGCGGGAGCAGCACGCGGCGAAAGACCTGGAGGCGCGTGGCGCCGAGCACGCCGGCCGCCTCCTCCAGCTCCGCGTCGAGGTCCTCCAGCACGGGCTCGACCGTGCGCACGACGAACGGCAGCCCGATGAAGACGAGCGCGATGACGACGCCGAGCCGGCTGAACGCCGCCTCGATGCCGGCGCGGGCGAGCGGCGCGCCGAGGAGGCCGGTGCGAGCGTACACCGCGGTGAGCGCCACGCCCGACACGGCCGTCGGCAGCGCGAACGGGAGGTCCACCAGCGCGTCGGCGATGCGGCGGCCGGGGAACGGGTAGCGCACGAGCACCCACGCGAGGAGCACGCCGAAGACGACGTTCACGGCAGCCGCCGCGAACGCGGCGCCAAACGACAGCTGGTACGAGGCGATCGCGCGCGGGCTCGAGACCACCTTCCAGAACGCAGGCCAGGTGAGCGTCGCAGTCTTGAGGACGAGCGCCGAGAGCGGCAGCACCACGACGAGCCCGAGCCACGTCGTCGTGATGCCGGTCGTGAGCCCGAACCCTGGGAGGATGCCGCGCTGCACCTTCGCCATGGCTCTCGCCTAGCTCCCCGGCTGGTAGATCTGGTCGAACACTCCGCCGTCGGCGAAGTGCGCGGCCTGCGCCTTCGTCCAGTCGCCGAAGGTCTCGTCGACCGTGAAGAGCGACACCTTCGGAAACAGGCCGGCGTGTTTCGCGGCCGCGGCGGCGTCGCGCGGGCGGTAATGGTTGCGCGCCGCGATGTCCTGCGCGGCCGGCGTGTAGAGGAACTCGAGGTAGGCGGTCGCGACGGCGCGGGTTCCCTTGCGATCGACGACCGAGTCGACCACCGCGACCGGCGGCTCGGCCAGGATCGACGTCGCAGGCGCCACGATGTCGAAGCGGTCGGGGCCGAGCTTCTTCACGGCGAGGAGCGCCTCGCTCTCCCACGCGATGAGCACGTCGCCGATGCCGCGCTCCGCGAACGTCGTCGTCGCGCCGCGCGCGCCGGAGTCGAGGACCGGCACGTTCCTGTAGAGCGCGCGCACGTACTCCTTCGCCTTCTCCTCGCTGCGCGTGCGGCGCAGCTCCTGCCCCCACGCGGCGAGGTAGTTCCAGCGCGCGCCGCCCGAGGTCTTGGGGTTCGGCGTGATGACCTGGAGGCCGGGGCGGACGAGGTCCTGCCAGTCGCGGATGCCCTTCGGGTTCCCCTTGCGCACGAGGAACACGATGGTCGAGGTGTAGGGCGACGCGCGCTGCGGCAGGCGCGCCTCCCAGCCCGGCTTCACGAGGCCCGCCCTGGCGATGGCGTCGACGTCGTAGGCGAGCGCCAGCGTCACCACGTCGGCCTCGAGGCCGTCGATGACGGCGCGGGCCTGCTTGCCGGAGCCGCCGTGCGAGCCCTTCACCGTCACGTCCTGGCCGGTCTTCGCCTTCCACGCGCGGGCGAACGCGGCGTTCACCTCCTCGTACAGCTCGCGCGTGGGATCGTAGGAGACGTTGAGCAGCGTCACCGGGCGCGGCGCGTCGGCGCCGTCGGCGCGGCGCATGCCGGCCACGAGGCCGAAGGCGGCGACGCAAACGAGCGCCGCCTCGAGGAACGTGGGGAAGCGGCGGCGTTCGAGGCGGGATCGCATGGTCGGGTTCCAGTCGTCGGAGCGGAGGTCAGGCGCCTTCGCCGGAGAGGCTGAACGGCTGGTCGTCGCCGAGATCGATGAAGTCCTCGGGGCGGGCGGTCTCGGGCGTGAGCTCGGCGAGGTCGGCGAGCAGCGTCTTCGCGCGGTCGGCGGGGAGGCGCGCGAAGAACTCGGCGGCGCGCTCGCCCGCGTTCCGCTCGGCGGTGTAGACGCCGAGGAGCCGCTCCACGGCAGCGCCCACGCGCCGCGCCGGGATCTTCGCCGCGAGCCGGCCGAAGCGCGCGCCGTCGTCGCCGACGCCGCCGCCGAGCAGCACGAAGTACTGCGGCGCCGCGGCGCCACCCACCTTGCGCGCGCTGCCCTGAAGACCGATCGCCGCGACGTGGTGCTGGCCGCAGCCGTTCGGGCAGCCGCTGACCTTGATGTCCACGGCGCCGGCCGCGTCGACGATCGCGCCGTGGCCGCGCAGGTGCGCCTCGACGTCGCGGCCCACGCCGCGCGACGAGGTCACCGCGAGGCGGCAGCTCTCCGCGCCCGGGCAGCTCACCACCTTCGCGGCGGTGCCGGCGCCGGCCTTCCCGAGGCCGATCGCGGCGAGCGCGGCGAAGAGGCGCGGCACGTCCGCGTCGGGCACCCAGCGCAGCACCGCGTTCTGGGCGAGGTCGAAGCGGACCGCGCCGTCGCCGTACGCCGCCGCCAGTGCGGCGAGCGCGCGGAGCTGCGGGGTCGTGATGTCGCCGAGGGGCAGGGTCACCGTCGCTGCGGCGTACCCGGCCTGCCGCTGTGCGCGGACGTTCGTGCGGCGCCAGGCGGCGAGCGCGGCGGCGTCGCCGGAGTCGGGGTCGACGGCGGGCGGCGTGCCGGGACCGCGCGGCGGCGAGGCGCGCACGCTCGCGCCGAGCGCGGCGGCGTCGGGGGCGGAGGCGCGCGACGTGGGCGCGCGCTCCTCCGGCGGGCGCTCGGGATCGAACGGGAGCGCCGGGGTGCCCTCCTTCCGGACCGCGGCGAGGTCGGCCTCGAGCTCGTTGCGGAACCCGTCCCAGCCGAGCTTCTTCACGAGGAACTTGAGCCGGTTCCGCTGGCGGTGCTCGTAGTCGCCGAGCCGGTGGAACACGCGGACGATGGCCTCGGCGAGCGCGAGGATCTCTCCTGCCGGCAAGAACTCCACGAGCAGCCGCGCCGAGGTCGGGACGGTCGACGTGCCGCCGCCGGCCGCGACCGTGAAGCCGCGCCGCGCGACCCCATCGACCGTGCGGATCCGGGCGCGGAAGCCGATGTCGTTGATGGCGGTGAGGGCGTGGTCCTCGGGGCAGCCCTCGAAGCCGATCTTGAACTTGCGCGGGAGGGAGGTCGCGAGCGGCGTGCGCAGGAAGTGGCGCGTCACCGCCTCGGCGTAGGGGGTCGGATCGAACACCTCGTCGTGCGCGACGCCGGCGTAGGGGCACGAGGTCACGTTGCGGACGGAGTTGCCGCACGCCTCGCGCGTCGTGAGCCCCGCGTCGGCGAGGATCCGCATCGCGGGCTCGACGTCGGCGAGCTTCACGAAGTGGAGCTGCACGTTCTGGCGCGTGGTGAGGTGGCCGAAGCCGCGCGAGTAGCG
Source organism: Anaeromyxobacteraceae bacterium (assembly GCA_045802735.1). Lineage (GTDB taxonomy): Bacteria > Myxococcota > Myxococcia > Myxococcales > Anaeromyxobacteraceae > Anaeromyxobacter_A. The sequence goes on from JBJMQK010000121.1 coordinate 3,929, forward strand.
ATCGGCGACCTCCGCGAGCGCGTGGAGCTGCCGCCCTTCCGCCACGCCCTGCGGGATCTTCACGCGCAGCATGGCGAGGTCGGCGCCCTGGCGCTGCGGGTAGGTGCCGTTGAGGAGCCGGAACTGGCGCCAGCCCTCGGCCGAGAGCGCGCCGCTCTCGAACGCGCGCAGCTTCTCGAGGAAGAGGTCGACGTCGGCGTGCTCGGCGAAGGAGGCGCGCGCGCGCGCGGGATCGGGGTGCGTGCTCATCGGGTGGCTGCCCTCGCGTGGTCGTGCGCCGGGTCGTGCTGCGGTTCGTGCTGCGCTGCGCGCGCGAGCGACACGACGTCGCCCACGACGATGGTGCCGGGGGCGCGCGCGGCCCCGTCGACGGGCGCCGCCGGCAGCTCGCCCAGCGTGCCCACCCAGGTGAAGGCGTCCGGCGTCCCGGCGGCGAAGGCGATCGCCGCCGGCGTGGCGGCGGCCCAGCCGCGCTCGACGAGGGTCGCCGCGATCTCGCCGCGGTGGGCGAGGCCCATGAGGACGACGACCGTCGCGGCGCCGGGCTCGAGCGAGCGCAGCACCGGCTCGAAGGACTCGGGGGCGTGGCCGGAGACGACGGTGAACGCCGACGCGAGGCCGCGGTGGGTGACCGGAATGCCGGCGAGCGCCGGCGCGGTCAGGGCGGAGGAGAGGCCTGGGACGACCTCGTACGCGACGCCCGCCGCCTCGAGCGCGAGCGCCTCCTCGCCGCCGCGGCCGAGCACGAAGGGATCGCCGCACTTGAGGCGCACGACCCGCTTCCCGAGCCGCGCGGCGTCGACGAGCATGCGCTGGATCGTCTCCTGGGCGATGGAGGGCCGGCCGGCGCGCTTGCCCACGAAGAAGCAGTGCGCCCGCGGCGCGAGGCGCAGCACCTCGCCGTTCACGAGCGCGTCGTAGAGGACGAGGTCGGCCTCGCCGAGGCGGCGGACGGCCTTCACGGTGAGGAGATCGGGATCGCCGGGGCCGGCGCCGACGAGGGAGACGAAGCCGGGGTGCGTGCCTTCGCCCTTCGACTCCGCTTCGCTACGCTCAGGGCGAACGGGGGGGGTCGCGGTCGAGCCCGCCATCCGTTCACCCTGAGCGTAGGCCGCGCAGCGGCCGGAGTCGAAGGGCGGAGAAGGAGGGGGCTCCACGCTGGCGTACAGCGCGTTCAGCGCCTCGAGCAGCTTCGGCCGCCGCTCGGCCATCGCGATCCGCGCCTTCTTCCACTCGCCGCGCAGCTCCTCGGCGCGGGCCATCCACCGGTCCAGATCCGCCGGCAGGAGCGACTCGATCCCCTCGCGCAGGAGCGCCGCGAGCGCGGGCGCGCGGCCCTCGGTCGAGATCGCCACCAGCGCGCCCGCGCGGCGCACGATGCCGCCGCAGTAGGCCGTCGCGGTCGCGGGGTCGTCCACCGCGTTCACGAACACGCCGCGCGCCTCGGCGGCGGCCGTGACCGCGCGGTTCACCTCGGGCGTCGCCGCGGCGATCACGATCCAGGCGCCGTCCACGTCGGCGCCGCGGAACGGGCGGAGCGCGACCTCGCCGGCGAGCGGGGCGATCTCGGCGCGGACCTCCGGTGCGACGACGGCGATCGCGGCCCCGGCCCCGGCGAGCTGGCGGACGCGCTGCGCCGCCATCGCGCCGCCACCGACCACGAGGACGCGGCGGCCTTCGAGCTTCAGGAACAGCGGGAAGAGCGGCTTCATGACGCGAGCGCCTCCGGGGAGGCCGGGGCGAGGAGCCCGCGGCCGCGCAGGTGGTCGAGCACCTTGGCGGTGCTCTCGGCGACGGTCTCCACGTCGCTGCGGACGACGACGTCCGGCTCCGCCGGCGCCTCGTACGGATCGGACACGCCGGTGAAGTGCGGGATCTCGCCGGCGAGCGCGCGGCGGTAGAGCCCCTTCACGTCGCGCTCGGCGAGCTTCTCGAGCGACGCCGAGACGAACACCTCGACGAAGGGCACGTCGTCGCGGGCGGCGAGCGCCCGGACCTCGGCGCGCGTCTCCGCGTAGGGCGAGATGGCGGCCGTCACCACGGCCACGCCGTGCCGCGCGAGGAGGCGCGCCACGTAGCCGATGCGGCGCACGTTCGTGTCGCGGTCGTCCTTCGAGAACCCGAGGCCCTTCGAGAGGTAGGTGCGCACCTCGTCGCCATCGAGGATCTCGACCGCCCGCTCGGCGCCGAGCGCGGGCGCGACGGCCTGGGAGAGCGTGCTCTTGCCGGCGCCGGAGAGGCCGGTGAACCAGAGGATGAAGCCGCCGCGGGTGCGCATCATCTACGCTCCGTCGAGGAGAGGTCGGTCGAGACCAGCGGGGGTTCGGGGGCGGAGCCCCCGTGCAGGAGCTGGGAA
>JBJMQK010000503.1:0-4480 GCA_045802735.1 Anaeromyxobacteraceae bacterium
CGACCTCCACCTCGACCCCGGCCGCGACCTCCACCTCGACCCCGGCCGCGACCTCCACCTCGACCCCGGCCCAGGCTGCGACAGCGACCTCGATCTCGACCCTCGACCTCGCCCCCGACCGGCCGACCCCGAACCGGAACCCTGCCCCATCCGTTCGTCCTGAGCGTAGCCGCGCAGCGGCGGAGTCGAAGGACCCCCGCTTCCGCGCTACCATCCCCCCAGATCCTTTCCGCCCCCCGCGCGTTCTCCTCTCCGGAGGCCGCGCCGGCCGCCGGAGACAGCGTGCCGCACGAGGTCGCGCCGCAGGACAGCGACGAGGCGCTCTTCGCCCGCTACGGGCGGGGCGACGTCGCGGCGTTCGAGGCGCTCCTCGACCGGCACCGGGCTGGCGTGTACCGCTTCCTCGCGCGCTTCGTCGGCGATCGCGCGCGGGCCGAGGACCTTTCGCAGGAGTGCTGGATGCGCGTCGTCGCCGCCGCGCCGCGCTGGCGGGAGCGCGGGCGCTTCAAGGCGTGGCTCTACGGGGTCGCGCGGAACCTCGCGACCGACGAGGCGCGTCGCGCCGTGCACCGCCGGCACGACGCGTTCGACGCCACGACGGCGTGGCAGGGCGTCGCCGCGACGGGGCGCGCCCCCGACGACCTCGCCGCCGACGCGCTCCTCCGGCCGGCGCTGGCGCGCGCCATCGCCGCGCTCCCACCCGAGCAGCGCGAGGTCTTCCTCCTGCGGGAGTACGAGGACGTGCCCTTCGCCGAGATCGCGGACATCACCGGCGCGCCCGTCCCGACGGTGAAGAGCCGCATGCGGTATGCGCTCGAGGCGCTGCGCCGCGCGATGGACGCGCTCGACCCGGCGGTCGGTCCGGCGGCGGCGGGGAGCACCAGGCCATGACCCACGACGACGCGCGAGGGCTGCTCCTCGACCTCTCCTACGGCGAGCTCGAGCCCGGCGAGGCGCGCGCCGTGCGCGAGCACCTCTCCGGCTGCGCGGCGTGCGGCGAGGAGTGGGCGCGCCTCGGTGCGGCGCGCGGGTTCGCGGCGAAGGCGGCCGAGGAGCGGGTCCCGGAGCGGGGGCGCGACGCGATCCTCGAAGCGGCGCGGCAGGCCGTCTCGACGCCCGCGCGGCGAGGCCGGGGAACATCACGCAGCGTGACGTGGGCCGCGTTCGCCACGGCCGCGGCCCTCCTCGTCGTGGGGGGCGCCTCGCTGAAGCTCCTCGACGCGCGCTCGAAGGGCGTGAGCGAGGTGGAGGCGCCCTGGCCGGCGACGCTTCCGGCCGCGCCGGTCCCGCCTCCCGCGGCTGCACCAGCGCCCGCCACCGCGCCGCGCCCCGGAGCCGCCGCGCGTGGCGCGCCCGAGGTGGCGGAGCGGAGCGCGCCGGCGTCGAAGCGCGCCGCGCCACCGCGCCGGAACGAGGCCGCGGCGCGCGCGCGCGAGGAGATCGCGGCGGGGACCGCTCGTCCAGGCCCGTCCTTCGACTCCGCCGCTCCGCGGCTACGCTCAGGACGAACGGATGATGTGCGGGCCGCGGGCGCGGGCAAGGTCGCGGGCGGAGCCGAGGCCACGAGCGGGGCCGCGGGCGCGGGCAAGGTCGCGGGCGGAGCCGGGGCCACGAGCGGGGCCGCGGGCAAGGTCGCGGAGCGGCCCGCGGAGAAGGTCGGGGGCGGGGAGATCGCCGCCGAGCGAAGCGGGGATCAGCGCTTCGGCGCTGCTCCTGCGCAGGAGGAGGCGGTGCGGGCGAAGGCCGCGCCCGCTGCCGAGCCGGAGCGCAGGCTCGCCGACAGCGTCGACCACCCTGCGAGTGGGCCCGCGTCGGCCCCGAGCATGGGCGAGCCCACGGACCGGCGCGCCGCCGCGCCGCCCTCCGCGGCGGCCGCTCCGGCCGCGCCGCGCCCCGCCCGCAAGGCCGCCGCCGCGGCACCTTCGCTCGGCGAGCTTGCCGACGATGTCGAGCGCCGCCGCGCCGCGGGCGAGCTGGAAGAGGAGACGCGGGTCCTCTCCTGCGCGGGCGCGCCGCTCGTCCGCAGCGTGCTGCGCGATCGCGGCGGGCACGCCGTGAAGTTCACCGTGCGCCGCGCCGGCGAGGTCGCGGAGGGCTGGTACGACGACGCCGGGCGGCTCGCCGCGTCGCGGGGGCAGGTGGGCGATGGCGCCGTCCTCCCTCCGCGCGATCCCGCCGCGGCGCTGGACGCGCCCTGTCCATGAGCCCGGCCCTCCTCCTCGCCGGCGCCGGCCTCGTCGCGGGCGTGATGAACGCGCTCGCCGGCGGCGGGACGTTCGTCACGTTCCCGGCGCTCGTCTTCGCCGGCGTGCCGTCGGTCGCGGCGAACGCGACGAGCACCGTCGCGCTCTTCCCCGGCGCGTTCGCGAGCGCCTGGGCCTACCGCGATGACTTCCGGCCGTTCGAGGGGATGGCGCCGAGGAAGCTCCTGCCGGTGAGCCTCGCGGGCGGGATCGCCGGCGCGACGCTCCTCCTCCTCACGCCGCAGGCCACGTTCGACGTCGTCATCCCCTTCCTCCTCCTCCTCGGCACGCTCGCCTTCGCCTTCGGACGGCGCGCCGGCGCGGCGCTCCGGCGCGTCGTCCGCATCGGCCCGAAGATCCTGGGCGGCGCGCAGTTCTTCCTCGCGGTGTACGGCGGCTACTTCGGGGGCGCCGTGGGGCTCATGATGATGGCCGTCTGGAGCGTCTTCGGCGTGACCGACGTCCGCGCGATGAACGCGGCGAAGACGCTCCTCGTCGGCTCGCTCAACACCATCGCCGTCGTGATCTTCGTGGCGGCCGGCAAGGTCTACTGGCCCCAGGCCCTCACGATGATGGTGGCCGCGATCATCGGCGGGTACGCCGGCGCGCGCGCGGGTCGGCGCGTCGATCCGCGCGCCGTCCGCCTCCTCATCAACGCGGTGAACGTCACGATGACGGCGGTCTTCTTCTGGCGCCTCCTCGGACGGTAGCAGGACAGGCGCAAGGGTGCGCCGACCCCCTACACCCCCAGCGTAGAATGGCAACTGCCCGGGCAGGGAGTGTTGCGTGTCCCCGACGTGTTCTCGGCGGGACCCCAACATGCGCCCGGCCAGGCTGGCGGGTGACCAAGGAGCCCCGACACGATGCAGACCCGCATCGCAGCAGCCATCCTCGTGTGCCTCGCCGCCTGCTCGGGCGCCGAATCACCGTCCAGCCCGGCGCCCGGCGGCACCTCCGGCCCGACCGGCTCGACGGGTACGACCCCCGCCACGCCGAGCACGCCGGGCGTCCCCGCCGTCGGCCCGGCGCCTTCGCGGCCCGGCGCGGGAGCGCCCGGCTACCTGCACACGAGCGGCAGCGACATCGTGGACTCGAACGGGCAGCCCGTGCGCCTCACCGGCGTGAGCTGGTTCGGGATGGAGACGCCGAACTTCGTGCCGCACGGCCTGTGGACGAGGTCGATGGCGGACATGCTCGATGCCGTGAAGCGCCTCGGGTACAACTCGATCCGCGTCCCGTTCTCGAACGAGCTGTTCGACGCCGCGAGCAAGCCGAACAGCATCGACCTCGCGAAGAACCCCGACCTCGCCGGCCTCGACGGGCTCGGCATTCTCGACAAGCTCGTCGCCGGCGCGAAGGCGCGCGGCCTCCGCATCATCCTCGACCGCCACCGCCCCGACGCGGGCGGGCAGTCGGAGCTCTGGTACACGACGCGCTACTCCGAGGCGCGCTGGATCGCCGACTGGCAGATGCTCGCCAGGCGCTACAAGGGCGACCCGACCGTGATCGGCTGCGACCTCCACAACGAGCCGCACGGCGCGGCCACCTGGGGTGACGGGAATGCGCTCACCGACTGGCGCCTCGCCGCGGAGCGCGCCGGGAACGCGATCCACGACGTGAACCCCGATCTCCTCATCATCGTCGAGGGCGTCGAGAAGATCGCCGGCGAGACCACCTGGTGGGGCGGCAACCTCCAGGCGGCGGGCGACGCGCCCGTGCGCCTCCAGCAGGCGAACCGCGTCGTGTACTCGCCGCACGACTACCCGGCGACGGTGTACCCGCAGAAGTGGTTCAGCGATCCGACGTTCCCCGCGAACCTCCCGGCGGTCTGGGACACGCACTGGGGGTACCTCGTGAAGAACAAGATCGCGCCGGTGTGGATCGGCGAGTTCGGGACGAAGAACACCGACCCGAGGGATCAGCAGTGGCTCAAGTCGCTCGCGGGCTACATCGAGGGCCAGGGCCTGAGCTTCGCGTTCTGGTCGCTCAACCCCGATTCGGGTGACACGGGCGGCATCCTTCAGGACGACTGGACGACGGTGAACGCCGACAAGCAGGCCGTGATCCAGCCGCTGCTCGCGCCGCTGCCCTGACCAGCACCGCCGCGCCCTGAGCGCGCACGAAAGCGCTCGCGATCGATGCTCGATCGCGAGCGTTTTTCATTTCTGCGCGCCGCCGCCAGGCCTGTTCGGGCGCACCACGGGTGCTCCTTGGGTCTGTCCTTCGACGGGCCGGTG
>JBJMQK010000505.1:0-6242 GCA_045802735.1 Anaeromyxobacteraceae bacterium
GGTCTCCTCGGTGCCGTGCCCGACGACGTCGACGAGGAGGACGGCCTTGGGCGCCTCGCCCCGGGGCGCTTTCGTCTTGTAACCGATGGCGCGCACGTACTCGTCGTCGAAGTGCTCGAGCGCCTGCAGCACCTCGTGGCCCTCGTTGGGGAAGGCGCGCACCACCTCGAGGATGGCGCGGCTCGCCTCGTCCATGTCCGCCCCGAAGAACTCGAGGCAGAGCGTCCGGCTCGACGCGTACTCGCGGTAGAGCACGAACTCGGCCGAGGTGATGACGCCGTCGGTGCCCTCCTTCTGCACGCCGGGGAGGCCCGACAGCGCCTTGTTGGTGATGTCCTTCCAGAGCCCCTTCTTGCGGAGGTCCGCCCCGGTGAGCGCGACGGTGCGCACGAGCCCGCCGCGCTCGTCCCGCACCTCGAACGTGACGGCGTCCTCGGGCAGGATCTTGCGGAGCGCGTGGTCGGTGCGGCGCACGGCGAAGCGCAGGCCGCCCGGCATCGCCATCTCGTAGGCGAGCAGGTTGTCGATGCAGGTGCCCCACAGCACCGCCGTCTTGCCCCCGGCGTTCTCGGCGATGTTCCCGCCGATGGTGCAAGCCCAGGCGCTCGTCGGGTCGGTCGCGAACACGAGCCCGAGCTCGGCGGCCGCCTCCATGGCGTGCTCGGTGATGACGCCCGCCTCGAGCAGCATCACGTGCGCCTTCGCGCGCGCGCCGCCGGGGAGGGTGAACTCGCGCTCCTCGATCCCGCGGATGTGGTCGAGCCGCTCCGTGTTCACGACGACGCAGCCCTCGGCGAGCGGCACCGCGCCGCCGGTGAGACCGGTGCCGGCCCCGCGCGGGATGGCCTTGAGCGCGAGCGCCTCGATGGCCGCGAGGAGCGGCGCCACCTGCGCCTCGTCGGTGGGCGTCACCACCGCCACCGGGAGGTGCAGGCGCCAGTCGGTCGCGTCCGTCGCGTGCGCGACGAGCGTGAACGGGTCCGTGCGGACGTTGTCCTTCCCGACGATCGGCGCGAACGCGGCGGCCATCGCGGCGCGCCGCGCCGGGACGTCCGAGAGCTCCAGGCGGAGCGCGTCGAGCAGCGCGCGCGTCGCGGCGAGGATCTCGTACACCGCGGGGTCGCCGCCGGAGTGCGCCTCGACGGTCGCGAGGTCGGCGTCGAGGTTCGCGAAGAAGCGGCGCCGGCGCGCGGCGCCCTCGACCAGCTCCTGGTAGAGGTAGGCGTTCCGGCGGTGGATCAGGACCTCGCCGAACACCCGCAGCAGGAGCCGCGCCGAGCGGCCGGTCACGCGCCGCTCCCGGAGCTCCTCGAGCCGCTGCCACACGCCCTCCCCGAGGAGGTGGACCACCGCCGCGCGATCGTCGGCCGACGTGTAGTTGTAAGGGATCTCGCGGTGCGTCATCGGCGCGTGCATGGGAGCGCACGGTCTTAGCAGATCGACCCCTTCCGGCGCGACCCGGTGACGCGGCGCGGCGCGGGCGCGGCCCCGCAGCGCCGCTGAAATGTCTCGCGCGGCGCGTTATCCGAAGGGCATGCCCCAAGTCGCCGAGACCAGCCTCGACGGAGCCGCCCGCGCCGTCCGCGAGCCCGTCGTGAACGACATGTCCATCCAGATCGCGACCATGAACGGGTCGGGTTCGCAGAGCGCGAACACCGTGCTGCTCCGGGCGATCTTCCAGATGGGCGTGCCGGTCTCGGGCAAGAACCTCTTCCCATCGAACATCGCCGGCCTGCCGACCTGGTACACGATCCGCGCGAGCAAGGAAGGGTACATCGCGCGCAAGAAGGAGATCGACTTCCTCGTCGCGATGAACCCGGAGACGGCGCGCGAGGACGTCGCCTCGCTGCGCGGCGGAGCGGCCGTGGTCTACGACGCGCCGCTCGGGCTCGACCAGCTCCGCACCGACCTCGTCTTCTACCCGGTGCCGTTCGACAAGCTCGCCGGCGCGGTCTCGACCGACGCGAAGCTGAAGAAGCTCCTGCGCAACATGGTGTACGTCGGCGTGCTCGCCCGGCTGCTCGCCCTCGAGATGGCCGAGGTCGAGGGCGCCATCGAGAAGCAGTTCGGGAAGAAGCCGAAGGCGCTCGCGCTGAACCTCGCCGCCGTGCGCGCCGGGTTCGAGCACGCCGCCGCGCTCGACAAGAGGGACCCCTACGCCATCCGCCGCATGGACGCGACGAAGGGCAAGATCATCATCGACGGCAACGCGGCCGCCGCGCTCGGCTCCGTGTTCGGCGGCGTGACCGTGCTCGCCTGGTATCCGATCACGCCCTCGTCCTCGCTCGCGGAGTCGACGATCGGCTACCTCAACCACTACCGCGTCGGCGCCGACGGCAAGGCGACGTTCGCGGTGGTGCAGGCGGAGGACGAGCTCGCCGCGATGGGCATGGTCATCGGCGCGAGCTGGGCCGGCGCGCGCGCGATGACCGCCACCTCCGGCCCGGGCATCTCGCTCATGAGCGAGTTCGCCGGGCTGGGCTACTTCGCCGAGGTGCCCGCCGTCGTCTGGGACGTGCAGCGCGTCGGCCCTTCCACGGGCCTCCCCACGCGCACCGCGCAGGGGGACGTGCTCTCGACCGCGCTGCTCTCGCACGGCGACACGCAGCACGTGCTCCTCTTCCCGGCCACGGTGGAGGAGTGCTTCACCTTCGGCGCCGAGGCCTTCGAGCTGGCGGAGGCGCTGCAGACGCCGATCTTCGTCCTCTCCGACCTCGACCTCGGGATGAACAACTGGATGTCCGACCCGTTCCCCTATCCGGAGAAGCCGATCCGCCGCGGCAAGGTGCTCTCGAAGGAGGACCTCGACCGCATGGGCGGCGTCGCTCGCTACAGGGACGTGGACGGCGACGGCATCACCTATCGCACGCTCCCGGGCACCGACCACCCCGCGGCGTCGTACTTCACGCGCGGCACCGGCCACGACGAGCACGCGATCTACAGCGAGCGCCCCGACGACTGGGAGAAGAACATGGAGCGCCTCGCGCGCAAGCTCGAGACGGCGCGCACGCTCGTGCCGGCGCCGGTGGTCGAGGACCGCGGCGCGCGCGTCGGCCTCCTCGCCTACGGCACCTCGCACCACGCCATCGTCGAGTCGCGCGATCAGCTCCGGCGCGAGACGGGCCTCGAGACCGACTACCTGCGCGTGCGCGCGTACCCCTTCGCGCGCGAGGTGCACGCGTTCGTCGAGCGCCACGAGCGCGTCTACGTCGTGGAGCAGAACCGCGACGCGCAGCTCGCGACGCTGCTCCGCGGCGACCTCGCCCCGGAGCTCACCACCCGCGTCCGGCCGGTGGCGCGCATCACCGGACTCCCGCTCGACGCGCGCACCGTCACCGACGCCATCGCCATGATGGAGGCACGCTAAATGGCCGACGCACCCGTCCCCGCCGCACCCGCTTCGAAGCACAACCGCATCGGCCTCGCGCGCGAGGACTACAAGGGCGCGAAGACCACGCTCTGCGCCGGCTGCGGCCACAACGCCATCAGCGAGCGCATCGTCGAGGCGATGTTCGAGATGGGCGTCGCGCCCGAGCGCGTCGCGAAGTTCTCCGGCATCGGCTGCAGCTCGAAGAGCCCGGCCTACTTCCTCTCGCGCTCGCACGCCTTCAACGCGCTGCACGGTCGCATGCCCTCGGTCGCGACGGGCGCGCTCATCGCGAACCGCAATCTCCTCGGCGTGGGCGTCTCCGGCGACGGCGACACGGCATCGATCGGCATCGGCCAGTTCGTGCACCTGATGCGCCGCAACCTGCCGATGATCTACGTCGTCGAGGACAACGGCGTGTACGGCCTGACGAAGGGGCAGTTCAGCGCCACCGCCGACGTCGGCTCGAAGCAGAAGTCCGGCGCGGTGAACGAGATGCCGCCCATCGACCTCTGCGCGCTCGCCATCCAGCTCGGCGCGACCTTCGTCGGGCGGAGCTTCTCCGGCGACAAGAAGCAGCTCTCCGCGATGCTCAAGGCCGCGGTCGCGCACCGCGGCGCGGTGTTCCTCGACGTCGTGTCACCGTGCGTCACGTTCAACGACCACGAGGGCTCGACCAAGTCGTACGCCTACATGAAGGAGCACGAGGAGCCGCTGCACGAGCTGGGCTTCGTGCCGGCCTTCGAGGACATCGCCGTCGAGTACGCGCCCGGCACCGCCCTCGACGTGGCGCTGCACGACGGCTCGCGGCTCACGCTGCGCAAGCTCGAGGAGGACTACGACCCGCGCGACAAGAACGCGTCCGTGGAGCGGCTCCTCCGCGCCCACGACGCCGACGAGGTGCTGACGGGCGTCATCTACGTCGACACGGCGGCGCCGAGCTTCATCGACGACCTCAAGCTCGTCGACGCACCGCTCGCGACCCTCCCCGAATCGGCGGTGCGGCCGCCGCGCGCGGCGCTCGACGAGGTGATGGCGCGGCTGCGGTAGGTGAAGGTCCGTCCTCGAACCTGGCCCGCCGCGTGCTTTGACGCGGCCCGTGCCCCGCACCTCGAAAGCCCTCGCCGCCGCGCTCCTCGCCGCCGCGCTCCTCGCGGCCGCGCTCGCCGCCGGTCCGGCCTCGGCCGACGTGCACCCGCGCGCGCGCCCCGGCGCGTCCGCCGCCTCGCGGGCGGCTGCGCTGGCACTTTTCAAGGACGCGCTCGCCCCGTACGGCGAGTGGCTCGAGCTGCCGGGCTCCGGCAAGGTGTGGCGCCCCACCGCGGTGGAGCCCGACTGGCGCCCCTTCTTCCACGGTTCGTGGACGTACACCGAGGACGGTTGGTTCTGGGTCACGGACGAGCCGTGGGGCTGGGCCACGTACCACTACGGCCGCTGGCTCTTTCACGGTGAGCATGGGTGGGTGTGGGTCCCGGGCTCCACCTGGGCGACGGCGTGGGTGACGTGGCGCTGGGGCGGTGGCGTCGTGGGCTGGGCGCCGCTCACCGCGGACGGCGCGCGCTGGGCGGCGTTCTGGACGTTCGTGCCCGAGTCGAGGTTCGTGGGCGAGCGCGTCGAGACCGCCGCGTACCCGGCGCCGCGCGTGCCCGCGCTGCTCCTCCGGACGCGCGTCACGCCGGCGCGATCCGGCGGGGCGCCAGGCACCGCGGGGGCGTCGGTGCCGAGGCCGCCGCAGAGCCGGGCAGGGTGAAGCGGGCCGCCCGGCGGCACGTGCAGTTTATTTCCTGGGGCGCTCGCGCTTCGCTGCGTCGACAAGGGGCCGGAGGGTGTGCTCCCATGTGGGGATGCCCACCGTACCCGCTGCCGCACCGCGTCCCATCAAGAAGCTCATGGCCGCGAACCGCGGCGAGATCGCGATCCGCATCTTCCGAGCCGCCACCGAGCTCGGCATCGGCACCCTCGCCATCTACTCCGACGAGGACCGCCTCTCCCTGCACCGCTACACGGCCGACGAGGCCTACCTCGTGGGCAAGGGGAAGGGGCCCATCGACGCGTACCTCGGCATCGACGAGATCATCGCGCTGGCGCGCGAGAAGGACGTCGACGCCATCCACCCCGGGTACGGGTTCCTGTCGGAGAACGCCGAGTTCGCCGAGAAGGTGGAGGCGGCCGGGCTCGTCTTCGTCGGGCCCACGGCGGAGATGCAGCGGCGCCTGGGCGACAAGCTCGGCGGGCGCAAGGCGGCGATCGCGGCCGGCGTGCCCGTCATCCCCGGCTCGGACGGCCCGGTGACGACGGAGGAGCAGGCGCTCCTCTTCGCGCGCGAGCACGGCTACCCCATCATCGTGAAGGCGGCGGGCGGTGGCGGCGGCCGCGGCATGCGCGTGGCGCGGAACCGCGCCGAGCTCATCGACGGCCTCGGCGCGGCGAGCCGCGAGGCGCAGGCCGCGTTCGGCAACGCGACGGTCTTCCTCGAGCGCTACATCGAGCGGCCGAAGCACATCGAGGTGCAGGTGCTCGGCGACGCGCACGGCAACCTCGTCCACTTCTTCGAGCGCGACTGCTCGATCCAGCGCCGCCACCAGAAGGTGGTCGAGTTCGCGCCGGCGCTCTGCCTCGACGCGAAGCAGCGCGAGGCGATCTGCGCCGCGGCGCTCAAGATCGCGGGGCTCGTCCGCTACCGCAACGCCGGCACCTGCGAGTTCCTCCACGACAGCGCCGGGCACTTCTACTTCATCGAGATGAACCCGCGCATCCAGGTGGAGCACACCGTCACCGAGATGATCACCGGGCGCAATCTCGTGCAGGCGCAGATCCGCGTCGCCGAAGGGCACAGGCTCTCCGACCCGGAGATCGGCATCACGACCCAGATGGA
>JBJMQK010000156.1:0-6141 GCA_045802735.1 Anaeromyxobacteraceae bacterium
CGAGATGAACGCCGACCCGCAGCCCTTCGCCGGCGGCGGCCTCAGGCAGATGGAGGCGCAGCTCGGGGCGCTCTACGGGAAGGTGCGCGCGACCGCCGCGGAGCTGCGCCTGCAGCCGGTGCTGGCCGGGATCCTGCCCACCATCGGCCAGGCGGACCTCCACCTCAGGAACATGGTGCCGAACCCGCGCTACATGACGCTCAACCGCGTCATGACCGCCGCGCGCGGCGAGGCCTACGACGTCTCGATCAAGGGCATCGACGAGCTCGTGGTGAAGCACGACTCGCTCATGGTCGAGGCGTGCAACGCGAGCTTCCAGGTGCACCTGCAGCTCGCCGAGCCGGAGCGCTTCGCGCACCACTACAACCTCGCGCAGCTCCTCGTCGCGCCGGTGCTCGCGTCGGGCACGAACTCGTCGGTGTTCTTCGGCCGCCGCCTGTGGGCCGAGACGCGCATCGCGCTCTTCGAGCAGGCGGTGGACATCCGCACGCCGGGGATGCACCTGCGCGACACGCAGGGGCGCGTGTCCTTCGGCGCCAAGTGGCTCTCGGGCAGCGTCGCCGATCTCTTCAAGGAGAACGTGAGCCGCTTCCGGCCGCTCGTCGGGACCGATCCGGGCGAGGACGCGCTCGCGGCGCTCGACGGCGGCAGGATCCCGGAGCTCAAGGCGCTGCGGCTCCACAACGGCACCATCTACCGCTGGAACCGGCCCTGCTACGGCATCTCCGAGAACGGCAAGCCGCACCTGCGCATCGAGCTGCGCGTGCTCCCCTCGGGCCCGACCATCGCCGACGAGATGGCGAGCGCCGCGCTCTGGCTCGGGCTCATGAGCGAGCTCGGGGCGACGCAGGAGGACGTGCCGGCGCGGCTCGACTTCGACCACGCGCGCGCGAACCTGTACGCCGCGGCGCGCGACGGCCTCGGCGCGCGCTTCACCTGGCTCGACGGCGAGGAGGTGCTGGCGCAGCCGCTCATCCTCGATCGCCTGCTGCCGCTCGCGAAGGCGGGCCTCGACCGCGCCGGCGCCGACCCCGCCGACAGCGCGCGCTACCTGGGCATCCTCGAGCAGCGCGTCCGCACGCTGCGCACCGGCTCGCGCTGGATGATCCAGTCGCTCGCCGCGATGAAGGACCGGAGCTCGGCCGGCGCGCGCGCCACGGCGCTCGTCGCGGCGATGATCGCGCGCCAGAAGACCGGGAAGCCGGTGAGCGACTGGGAGCGCGCCGAGGTCCACGAGAACGACAGCGCGCGCACCGGCCAGCACAAGGTGGCGCAGTACATGACGACCGACGTCCTCACCGTGCACCCCGACGATCCGGTGGAGCTGGTGGCCGACCTCATGGGATGGGAGCGCATCCGCCACGTCCCGGTCGAGGACGAGCGCGGGCGGCTCGTGGGCCTCGTCTCCTTCGGTTCCGTGCTCCGCCACATGACCGACCGCGCGAAGCACCCGTCGCCGCCCGGCACCCCCGGCGCGCCGGTGTCCGAGATCATGAAGAAGACGCTCGTCACCGTCTCGCCCGACGCGCCCATGCTCGTCGCCATCCACCTCATGAAGCGGCACAAGATCGGCTGCCTCCCGGTGACCCAGGGCGAGCACATCGTCGCGATCCTCACCGAGGAGGACCTCGTCGGCATCGCCTCGGAGGTGATCGAGCGCGAGGAGGCGAACCCCGCGGCGCAGCCGGAGGGCGGCGACGTCCTTTGACCGCGGAGGCGTCGGCGGGCGGCCGGCGCGGGACGCCGCACCCTGAGTCGGACCCGACTCGCCGCCGCGAGAGGGCCGGGTCAACGAGGCGGCGCGGCAAAAAAGCGCGCCCCGGGGCAATTCGGGCGCCTCGACGCGGCGCGGCAGCGGTCTGGCACATCGGCTGCTCGGGGAAAGCGTGCGGAAGCTCGCGCCTCGCTCCGGGTGAACTCGATGCTGCACTCCCTCTCCGTCGGTACGAAGATCTTCTGGTCGTCCGTGCTGGCTGCGCTCGCGGCGGCGGCGGCGGGTGCGACAGCGTGGGTGGCGGGCCGCTACGGGGTCGCCCAGGGGCCCGCGCTCGGGCTCGCGGCCGGGCTCGCCGTCGGACTCGTCATCGCGGGCTCGGGGTTCGTGGTGTCGCGCATCGTCGATCACGCGATCCGCGCGGTGCTCGCCGAGTCGTCGCGCGTGCGCGACGCGATGCGCGCGGGCGACCTCGAGGCGCGCGGCGAGGTGGGCCGCATCGACCCCGAGTTCCAGCTCATCATCCGCACGCTCAACGAGACCATCGACGCCTTCTCGGCCCCGTTCGCGAAGACCGCCGACGCGGTCGAGCGCATCAGCCGCGGCGACCTTCCCGCGCCCATGACCGAGCCCTTCGAGGGCGACTTCGACCGGCAGCGCAACGCGGTGAACGCGCTCCTCGACGTCGTGAACATGCGGAACGAGGACATCCGGCTCCTCATCGATGCGGCGAGCCACGGCCGCCTCGAGGTGCGTGCCGACGCCGCGAAGTACAAGGGCTACAACGGGGCGATGATCGGGCGCATCAACAGCCTGCTCGACGCCGTCGTCGCGCCGATCGAGGTCGCGACCGACCGCGTGGTTCGCCTCTCCACGGGCGAGGTCCCGCCGCCCATCGACGCCGCCTTCCAGGGGCGCTTCGCCGACCTCAAGGCGAGCGTGAACGCCCTCGTCGAGCTGGTGCAGATGCGGAACGCCGACCTCGCCCTGCTCGTCTCGGCCGCGGCCGAGGGGCGCCTCGACGTCCGCGCCGACGCCTCGCGCTACGCCGGCCAGAACGGGCGGCTCGTGCAGGGCATGAACGACCTCCTCGACGCGATCGTGCGTCCGGTCCGGCGCACCGCCGAGGCGGTGGACCACCTCTCGCGCGGCGAGACACCGCCGCTCATCGAGGAGACCTACCGCGGCGAGTTCGACGTCCTGCGCCTCAACGTGAACCGCTGCATCGCCTCAATCGGCGCGCTCGTCGCGGAGGTCGAGATCGCGACGCAGGCTGGGCGGCAGGGCGACCTGTCGCGCCGCGCCGACGCGACGCGCTGCGCCGGCAGCTACGCGCGGATCCTCTCCGGCGTGAACGCGACGCTCGACGCCGTGTCGCAGCCGGTGGTCGAGGCGGTCGCGGCCCTCGAGCGCCTGGCCGCGCGCGACCTCCGGGCGCGGGTCACGGGGGCGCACGCGGGCGAGTACGCGCGCCTGGCCGGCGCGGTGAACGGGACCGCCGAGGCGCTCGGCGCCGCGCTCTCGCAGGTGGTCGGGGCGGTGGCCCAGATCTCGGCGTCCTCGGAGCAGATCGCCTCGTCGAGCCAGGCGGTCGCCGCCGGCGCCGCGTCGCAGGCGGCCGCCATCGGCAGGACGGGCGCGAGCCTCGCCTCGGTGGCGACGCTGGCGCGCGGCACCTCGGAGCACGCGCGCGCGGCGGACGGTCTCACCGCGGAGGCGCGGCGCGCCGCGGAGGAGGGCGAGGGGACCGTCGTCCGCATGACCGCGGCGATGGAGAAGATCCGCTCCGCGGCGGAGCAGACCGGCGAGATCATCCGCGAGGTGAACGACATCGCCTTCCAGACGAACCTGCTCGCGCTCAACGCCGCGGTGGAGGCGGCCCGCGCCGGCGAGGCGGGGCGCAGCTTCGCGGTCGTGGCGGAGGAGGTGCGCAACCTCGCGCTCCGCTCGAAGCAGGCGGCCGGGCGCACCGAGGCGCTCATCCGCGAGTCGGTGCGGCAGACCGGCGACGGCGAGGCGATCACCCGCGCGGTGGCCGAGCGGCTCGCAGCGATCCGGGGCGGCGTCGGCGAGCTGGCCGCGCGCGTCGGCGAGATCACGCTCTCGGCGCGGCAGCAGGCGAGCGGCCTCGACGAGGTGACGCGCGCCCTCGCAGAGATCGACGAGGTCACGCAGCAGAACGCGACGAGCGCGGAGGAGTCCTCCGCGGCGGCGTCGGAGCTGTCGTCACAGTCCGGTGAGCTGGCGCGGATGGTGTCGGGGTTCGAGCTCGCGGCAGAGCGAGCGAGGAAGCGGCCGACCGTCGCGGCGCCGCGCGCCACGGCACGCGCCTGAACGACGTCACAGGTGGGACTCGGGGGCGACGCGCCCCGGCGCGGTAGACTCGCCGCGCGCCGAGCGCGGCGCAAGCGGGCCCTTCGCTGGCCCGGGAGGCGTGAACATGGCGGCGGCATCGTCAGTGGGGAAGGACGGTGCCGTGGCGGACGCGATGCCTGCCCCGGCGGTCGCGCCTCCCGTCGCCCCGCTCCCGCCGCCGGGACCGGCCATCGGAGGAGCGCCGCGTCCTGCGTCGCGGTTCGCTGCCCTGCTCGGGGCGCGCTTCACGACGACGCGACGGCTCGCGGGCGCACTGGCGGCGCTGGCGGCGGCGTCCGCGCTCGGCCTCTCGTCGCAGCTCGCCGGGCTCCACCGCATCGAGAAGTACCTCGACGAGCTCGCCGATCACGACGAGCAGGCCCGGCTCGCGCTCGAGCTGCAGAGCGCGCTGCGCAGCCAGTCCGCCCACGAGGCGCACATCCTGGCCGGCGAGGCGGCGCACCTGTCGGGCTACCGCGACGCGCGCGCTCGCGCGGTGCAGCTCCTCGCCGATCTCGACGCGCGCGTCGACGAGCCCGAGGCCGACGCCTGGTTGAAGGACATCCGCAACAGCACGGCCGAGCTCGACCGCGCGTTCCAGGAGGTGATCGCGCCGGCGGTGCTGAACCACGACCCCGCCGCGACGCTCATGCACGACAAGAGCTCGGCGCTCGTGCACCGCGTCGAGGGCAACGTGGAGAACGTCTTCCGGTTCCTCCGCGCGAAGACGGTGCACTTCCACAAGGAGGTGGAGCGGGTGCAGGAGGAGACGCTGCGGCTCGCCATCCTCTTCTTCGTCGGCACGCCCGTCTTCGTGCTCGCCGTCGCGCTCTACCTCTCGCGGTCGATCGCCCGCCCGCTCGCCCTGGTGAGCGACGGCGCCGCGCGCGTCGCCGCGGGCGACCTCACGACGCGCATCGAGATCGCCACCGAAGACGACTTCGGCGCGCTCGCCTCCAAGTTCAACGCGATGACCAGCGCGCTGCAGACGCAGCAGGAGAAGCTCGTCTTCTCCGAGAAGCTGGCGATGGTCGGACGCCTCGCCGCCGGCGTCGCCCACGAGCTCAACAACCCGCTCCAGGTGATGCTCGGCTACCTGTCGCTCGACCGCTACCGGGTGAAGGGTGAGCTCGCGAAGCACCTCGCGGCCGTCGAGCGCGAGGCGATCCGCTGCAAGGAGATCGTCGAGGACCTGCTGCAGCTCTCGCGCCCCGCGATCCCGGTCGTCCTCGAACCCGTCGACCTCCGCGATCTCGCGGAGGAGGTCGCCGAGGCCCTGCGCATGGCGCTCGGCCGCCCCCAGCCGGAGATCGTCGTCGCGGGCGCCGGCACCGCGCTCGGCACCCGCGGGCGGCTCCGCCAGATCGTCTACAACCTCGCGAAGAACGCGGCGGACGCGGCCGGGCCGGCCGGGCGCGTGCGCATCCGCGTGGCGATCGAGGACGGGAAGGCGCTCGCGGCGGTGGACGACTCGGGCGCCGGGATCGCGCCGGAGGATCGCGCGCGCATCTTCGAGCCGTTCTTCACCACCAAGGCCACCGGGACGGGCCTCGGGCTGCCCATGGCGCGCGCGGTCGCGAACGCCCTCGGCGGAGACCTCGACGTCGGCCAGAGCGATCTCGGCGGCGCTCGCTTCACCATGCGCGTACCCCGCGCGCCAGGAGGGAACTCGTGACGGAACGCGCACAGGTGCTCGTCGTGGACGACAAGGAGAGCGTCCTCGAGCTGATGTCCTCGATCCTCTCCGAGGCTTACGACGTCACCACCGTGGCCGACCCCGCGGCGGCGATGGCGCTCATCGCCGAGCGGTCCTTCGACGTGGTGCTCACCGACGTGCGCATGCCCGGCGCGACGGGGTTCGACGTGCTCGCGGCCGTGAAGCGCGCCGCGAGCGAGGCGGCGGTCGTCATGATGACCGGCTTCGCGAGCGTCCCCGACGCGGTGGGGGCGATGCGGCAGGGCGCGTTCGACTACGTGTCGAAGCCGCTCGAGGCGGACGACGTGTCGCTCGTCGTCGCGCGCGCGCTCGCGCACCGCGCGAGCCGCGCGAAGCCGGCGGCGACGGCGGCGAC
>JBJMQK010000294.1:0-4132 GCA_045802735.1 Anaeromyxobacteraceae bacterium
GTCCGCCCGGGCGGCGCCCGGCGAGCGCCATCTCGCCGTCGTTTATGAGCTGCGAGAGCCCCGTCGCGCCGAGGATCGCACCGAAGAGGATGAAGAGGTACATGTACGCCGCCGACACGGAGAGTGCGATCCCGAAGACGCCCTCGGTCCCGAACCACATGTGCTCGACGATGCGGTCGACGCTGTAGCCGCGGTGCCCGAGCATCCCCGGGATGAAGCGGCCGGCGTACGCGTACCCGAGGAACACCAGCGCCAGGATGAGCAGCTCCTTCCCGAGCACGCGCCGCGCCGCCTCGAGGACGAGCAGGATGCCGCACGCCCCGACCGCGAGCTCCCACGGGAGGACGACGCCGTTTCGCAGGACGAAGGCGTCGAAGTTGTAGAAGAGGTACCCGACGCACCCCACGGTCGCCGCCGCGAGCGCCCAGTCGACCGCGGTCGGCCGCTCGCGCGCCGCGCGCCGCGAGCCGGGGTAGAGCAGGAACCCGAGCACCATCACCAGCGTGAGGTGCAGCGAGCGCTGCTTCAGCGCCTCGAGCGGCCCCGTCCCCGCGGTGTAGAGCTGGAACAGCGAGAGGCCCGTCGCGACGACCGCGACGACCGTCGCGGGGCCGCCGCGCAGCGTGCGAAAGCGCGCCTCGGCGTCGTACTTGCGGACGATCTCGCCGACGTTCGCCGGCGCGGCCCCCTCGGTCGCTCCGCTCGCCGGTGCCGCGTCCATACGCGCCGCTACCTCGCGATCCCCTTCTCCTGGAAGTAGCGCGCCGCGCCCGGGTGCAGCTCCACGACGCCGCGGACGCCCTTCATGCCGTCCTCGAGCTTGAACGCCTTCATCGCGGCGTGCGCGGCGCTGAGCGCGGCGGCGTTGTCGTACAGCGCGGCGACCATGTCGTGCACGAGCGGCTCGGGCAGGTCCTCGCGCACGATGAGGATGTTCGCGACCGCGACCGTCTTCACGTCGGCGTCCTGCCCGCGATAGCTGTTCGCGGGGATCGTGTACGGAAAGTACCAGGGGTACTTCGCCACGAGCTTCTGGATGTAGTCGGCGGGGAGCTCGAGGAGCTTCCCTTCACCGGTCGTCATCACGTCGAGGACGGCCGACGTGGGAACGCCGCCCGCGATCTGGATCGCGTCGGTCTGGCGGTTCTTGAGCTGCTCCGCCGCCTGGCTGTAGTCGAGGTAGTCGGCCTTGAGGTCGCCCTTCGTACGGTAGTCGAGGTCGAGCAGGCCCAGCATCTCGCGGCTGTTGATCTCCGTCGCGGAGTTCTGCGGCCCCGGGACGATGCGCTTGCCCTTGAGATCGGCGAGGCCCTTCACCGGCGCGTCCTTGCGCACCACCCACTGCATGACGTTCGGGTAGAGGTGCGTCATCGCGCGGAAGTAGGTCTGCTTGCCCTGATCCTTGTACGTGCCCTCGCCGTTCACCGCCTGGTAGCAGACGCCGGTCTGCGCGATGGCGACCTCCGCGTCCTTCTTCGCCATGAGCTGGAGGTTGTGCGGCGTGCCGTTCGTCGCCTGCGCCGAGGCCTTCACGCCGGGGACCTTGTCGTTCCACACCTGCGCGATGGCGTTGCCGATGGGGTAGTAGGCGCCGCCGGTCGTGGCCGTCGCGACGTTGATCGTCGTGGGCTTGCCGCCCGAGCCCTGGGCCGCGGACGACCCTCCCGCCGGCTTGTCGCCGCGTTGACAGCTCGTGAACAGGGCGGCGATGGACGCCGCGAGGAGTGTGGCGAGGACGCGCATGACAAGACCATGGCGCGGACCCGAGGCCGCGCCACGAAAGCCGCGGCACCCCCAAGGGTTGGGCATCAACGCCCCGTCACGTAGCGTGTCGCCCAGGCGAGGACGGCGTACGCCGCGAACCCGACCGCCGCGACCACGATCAGCATCGCCAGGACCGCCGCCGCGACGACGGCGCCGCTCGCCCGGCGCGTCGGCCCGGGGCGGTCGAGCCAGTCCTCGAGCAGCGCGAGGTTGCGGGCGTTCGAGCGGAAGCCGAAGTCGAAGAGGTCCCCGAGGAACGGCACCGCCCCGACGACCGTGTCGACGGCGATGTTGAGGACGAGCCGGCCGACGACGCTCGCCGGCGCACCGAGCTTCACCGCGACGAGGACGAGGTAGCTCGAGGCGAGCGCGCCGAGCGCGTCGCCGATGCCGGGGACGAGCCCGAGCAGCGGATCGAGGCCGAACCGTAAGCGCGTCCCGGGCACCCCCAGGGCGCCGTCGAGGAGCGTCGCGAGGAGGCGAGCGCCGCGCAGCCGCGGGTCGTCACGGGGTGAAGGACGCGGCGGCGATGCGTACCTAGGAGGAGGAGGGGCGGGCATGCGTCACCTGGCGATCAAGCGGTCGATCGAGCGCGTTCCGGGCGGGATGATGATCGTCCCCCTCTTCACCGGTGCCATCATCAACACGCTGGCGCCGAACGCGGGCAAGTTCTTCGGGTCCTTCACGGGGGCGCTGTTCACGGGGGCGCTGCCCATCCTCGCGGTGTTCTACGTGTGCATGGGCTCGACGATCGAGCTGACCGCCACGCCCTACATCCTGAAGAAGGGCGGAGCCCTCTTCCTCACCAAGATCGCCATCTCCGCCGTGGTCGGCATCCTGCTCGGCCGGATCTGGGGCGAGGCGCCGGTCAACGGTGGGTTGCTGGCCGGCATCTCGACGCTCGCCGTCGTCGCCGCGATGAACGACACGAACGGCGGCCTCTACATGGCGCTCATGGGCCAGTTCGGCGACCCGCGCGACGTCGGCGCCTATTCGATCATGAGCATCGAGTCGGGCCCGTTCCTGACGATGCTGACGCTCGGCGTGGCCGGTCTCTCGGCGTTCCCCTGGCAGGCGCTCGTCGGCGCCATCCTCCCGCTCGCCGTCGGCATGCTCCTCGGGAACCTCGACCGCGAGCTGCGCGACTTCTTCGGCCGGGCGGTGCCCGTCATGATCCCGTTCTTCGCCTTCGCGCTCGGCGCGGGGATCAACCTCACCACGGTGTGGAAGGCGGGGTTCCTCGGGCTCGGGCTGGGGCTGTTCGTGGTGGTCGTGACCGGGATCGCGCTCTGGCTCGCCGATCGCGCGACCGGTGGCAACGGCACGGCCGGGCTCTCCGCCGCGTCGACCGCCGGGAACGCCGCCGCGGTGCCCGCCATCGTCGCGGCCGCGAACCCGGCCTACAAGCCCGCCGCGGCGACCGCCACCGTCCTCGTCGCGACGAGCGTCGTCGTGACCGCCATCTGCGTCCCGATCCTCACCGCGTGGTGGCACCGCCGCCTGACGCGGCGCACGCCCACGCCGGGGGCGCGCGCGCCGCTCACGGCGCAGTCGGCGGGCGCGAGGTAGCCGTGCTCGACGTCGCGGTCATCGCCGACGACCTCACCGGCGCCGCCGACTGCGGCATCGCCTTCGCGGCGGCCGGGCTCGCCTCGTTCGTGGCGGTGGGCGACGCGCCCCCGCCGCCGTCGGCGAGGGTCGTCGCCGTGGACACCGACACGCGAAGGCTACCGCCCGAGCTCGCCGCGGAGCGGGCCCGCGCGGCCGCGGCGCAGGCCTACGCCGCCGGCGCCCGCGCCCTCTACAAGAAGCTCGACTCGACGCTGCGCGGCCACGTCGGCGCGGAGCTCGCCGCGACGCTCGCCGCGAGCGGCGAGGGCGGTCGCCTCGCCCGGCCGCTCGTGGTGTTCGCGCCGGCCTTTCCCGGCACCGGCCGCACGACGCGCGACGGCCAGGTGCTGGTGAAGGGGATCCCGCTCGCCGAGACCGAGGTGTGGCGCGGCTCGGGCACCGCCGGGCCCGCGGATCCCGTGGCCATGCTGCGCCTCGCAGGCGTGCACGCCTCGTCGCTGCGGCTCCAGGAGGTGCGCGCCGGCCCCGCAGCCCTGGCGCGCGCGCTCGCCCAGCTCGCGGCGGGCGACGTGCAGGCGCTCGTGTGCGACGCGGAGGAGGAGGCGGACCTCGCCGCGATCGCGGGCGCAGCGGCGCGCCTCGACCGGCCGGTCATCTGGGCCGGCTCGGCTGGCCTCGCCCGGCACCTGCCGTCCGCGCTCGGCCTCCGGCCCGACGCCGCGCCGGCCTCGCCGTCGCTGGCCGGCGTCGACGGCCCGCTGCTCGTCCTCGTCGGCAGCCGGTCGACCGTGGCGCG
>JBJMQK010000309.1:0-4831 GCA_045802735.1 Anaeromyxobacteraceae bacterium
AGCCCGTCGCCCGCGTCGAGGTCGCCGGCGTCGAGGTCGAGCCCGTCCGCGCCGAGCTCCCCGTCGTCGAGCGGGGCGGCGGAGAGCAGCGCCGCCGCGAGCAGGGCCGCGCTCACCATCGGCGCACCTCCGCCGCGTCCGGGACGCGCTTCGCCCGCAGGAACGGCCCGTGTACGCGGTAGGCGAGCGCCTCGAGGACGACGGCGTTGGTGTTGAGCGACAGGACGCGGTTCACCTCGCCGGTCGCGTCGTACCGGCCGGCGTAGATCCCGCCGCTCGGCGCGACGAGCCGCGCGACCTCGTCCCAGAGCCGGTCGGCATAGGGGCCGGCGAAGAGCGCGCCCCAGCCCGCCGCCGCCTTCGCCGAGAAGGTGAGCTCGCCGGGTGCCGGGCTGCCGTCCGGGAGGAACGCCGTCCACGCGTCGTCGCCGTTCAGGACCGCCGAGTAGGCGAAGCGCGGCGCGCGATCGAGCGCCTCCTCCGAGACCGCCGTCAGCTTTCCGGTGTCCGCGTACCGCGCCTGCTGCGCCGCGAGGACGGCGCGGGCCATCGCGGCGCCGACCGCGTCGAACCCGAGCTCGACCCCGCTCAGCACCCAGGGCTCCGACAGCACCGCCGCGTGGGCGCCGCCGTGCTGGCGCGGGTGGCGATCGTCGCGGGGCACGGGCCGGCCGCCGACCTCGACGAGCTCGGCATGCGCCTGGTAGTCGATCGCCGCCGGCGCCGGGACGCCCCATGGCAGGAGGGCCCGCGCCGCGTACTGCTCGTACCCGAGCCGGCCCTCCTGGTAGACGTCGAGCGCGCCGTCGGCGCGGCGCGTGGCGCCGAGCAGCGCCGCGCCGTCGGTCAGCGCGTCGAGGTCGAAGCGCGAGACCACGCGGTCGACGGACGGGGTGAGCTCGGGAGCGCGGCGCAGGATCACCGCGAGCGGCACGAACAGGCGGCCGATGTCGAGCGCGGACCAGCCGACGCCGGCGGGCTGGCGGTGGTTCCCGTAGTCCACCATGTGGAGCGCGCGCGTGTCGTACGCCTTGTTGGGCAGCCTGCGCTCGCACAGCGGCATCGCCGCGAGGCTCGCGAGCGCGCGCTCGAGCCGGCGGCTCGCCTCCGCGCGCGACACGACGCCGAGGTCCTCCGCCGCGAGGATCGCCATGAGCTGCGACCCGACGTCCCACATCGTGGTCGAGGGGTAACCCTGCACCGACGCCGCGAGGCCGGTGCGCTCGTCGGTGTTGTGCTCGAAGTAGCTCCACGCCGCGTGCGCGAGCGCCCGCTCGCGCGTGGAGAGGCGCGAGGACGGGCGCACCGGCCACGCCGACGCGAGGGGCGCGAACGCCGCGAGCGACGCCGCCCGCGGCGGAGGCTCCGACAGGCGCGACGTGAGGCGGACGACGCCCACCGCGGCGCCGAGCCCGAGGAGGATCGCGAGGTGCGAGCGCGCCGCGAAGAGGCCGGCGAGGAAGGTCACGGTGCGACCTCCCCCGCGCTGGCCGCGCGAGGCCGCGCGGATCGCGCCGCGGAGATGAAGGGCGCGAGGCACAGCGCGTTGTGCAGGGACCAGAAGACGTTCGAGACGTAGGCCGCGAGGACGGCGGGCGCGACCCCCGCCGCCACGTGCGCGCCGCGGTAGGCGATGCCGAGCGCGGTCGCGGCGAGCAGCGCGAGGTGCGGCGCGGCGAGGCCGAGCGCGCGGCGGTGCGCCGCGACCTTGGGGGTCACGTGGAACCGGATCGGCCTGTGCGCGAGCACGTGCGCGAGCGCCCGCAGGTGCAGCCAGCACGACGCGAGGTGGAACTGCTCGCTGCGCCACGTCCGGATGCGCCAGGCGCGCACCATGAAGGCGAGCCGGCTCGCCACGAGGAACGGCACGACGTGCGCGAAGAACGTCACGTCGTACGCCTGGACCGGCGTGACGCCCGCGAAGAAGAACGCGAGCGGCGCCAGCAGGAGCGGGACGGTCCACAGCGGCGCGAGGTACCCGCAGATGGTGGCGCCGTACATGAGCTTCTGCCAGGCGGTCAGGCCGGGGAGACGCAGCGGGTTGTCGCGCCAGGCGATGTCGAGCGTGCCGCAGGCGTACTTGAAGCGCTGGATCGTCCAGGCGAGCAGGTCCTGCGGCGACAGCATGCGCGTGACGACGCGCGGGTGGTACACCGAGCGCCACCGGCGCGACGGATCGGAGTTGAGCGCGATGCTCGTGTAGATGTCCTCCGAGACGTGGAACTTGTACGGCGTGATGTCGAGCTGCTGCGCCGCCGCCGCCAGCGCGAACGAGCGCGGGTCGCGAACCCCGCCGCGCCCGGGCGCGGCCGTGGCGAGCGGCCGGACCGCGGCCGAGACGCGCGCGCCGAACCCGCGCAGCGCCGTCTCCATGATGGCCTCGCGCCGGTGGACGCTGCCGGCGCCACAGCAGAACGAGGCGTTGCACCAGTTCCGCGATCGCTGCACGAGGTCGTAGAACGCCTGGGGATCGGAGCCGAGCGGATCCGCGCCGACGGCGACGGGCCCGACGAGCGCCTCGACGGCCCAGCCCGCCGCGCGCCCGACGCGGCCGAGCCGCGCCGTGCGGGCGAGCCACTCCGGCAGCCGCGTGCCGGGGTCGACGTCGTAGAACCACTGCGGCGTCTGCACCCAGGCCACGGCGGGATCGCGGAAGTACCCGAGCGTCTCCTCGAGCAGGTTCGGGAACGGGCGCGTGTCCGCGTCGCAGATGACGATGAAGTCGCCGTCGGTGTGCTCGACGCCGTTCGCGAGGTTCCCGGCCTTGAAGCCGACGTTCGTGGCGCGCGTGAGGTAGCCGACGCCCTCCTCGCCGGCCATCGCGCGCATGCTCTCCCGGCGGCCGTCGTCGAGGACGTGGACGCGGCACGTGATCGGGTGCGGGTAGGCGAGGTCCCGGGCGTCGCGCACGGAGAGGCGCACGAGCTCGACGGGCTCGTCACGGGTCGCGATGAGCACGTCGACGCGCAGCGGCCGGTCGCGCGGCAGCGGCTCCGCGACGACGTCGCTCACGCTGACCGGCGGCGGCGGGGCGCGGGGATCCTCGGTGCGCCAGAGCGACAGGAAGAACACGATCGCGCCGAGGTAAGCCAGCGTCTCCGCGGCGGCGACGGCGGCGGAGAAGACCGGCGCCTCGAGGTTGAGCGACGAGGTCCAGCGCCAGGCGAGGTAGTCCGCGCCGAGCACCGCCGCGACGACGGCGAGCGCCTGGAACGCGAAGTCGCGCGCCGCGCTCGTCGGCAGCGGCGCCGGCGGGAGGCGGTGCTCGTACCTGGAGAAGTACCAGGCGCTGCGCGAGGCGGCGGCGGGCGTGCTCATGTCGCGAGCGCCGCGGCGGCGTCCTCGAACACCGGGAACAGCTCGTCGAGGTGGGTCGCCGCGAGCAGGGCACGGACCGGAGGGCTCGCCGCCGCGACGCGCAGCTCGCCGCCCGGCGCCATCCGCTTCAGCACCGCGACCAGGACGGCGAGCCCCGAGCAGTCGATGCGCGTGACGTGCGCGAGGGAGACGACCACGCGGGCGCGCCCGCCGGCGCGGTCGCCGAGCACGCGCCGCAGCTCCGGGGCGACCTCCGCGTCGAGGTCGCGCACGAGCGGAGTGACCAACAGCGCTCCCGAAGTCTCGTCGAACCGCGCTTCCACCATGGGTGTACCCCGCCGTCACGCCCGCGTGGTTGTGCGAGTAAGGCAAAAGCTAGGACCCGACCTCGAAGGGCAGCAACCGGCCGGCGCGCCGGCGGGGCGTCGCGTTCTCCCCCACGTCGACGCGCAGTCCGGCTGCCGCGCGCCGGGCGGGCGTGGAGCCTGCCGCGCGCCGCGAGGCGCGTCAGGGCGCGTCGCGAGGCGTGGCGCGCGCGTCGCCGCCACCGCGGTCCACCACCACCCGCTCCTCGGCGTGCTGCGGGTCGGCCGCCCTGCGGACGGTGAGCACGACCGACGGGTTCTCCGGAGCGCGCATCAGGTCCACCGCCCTCGCGAGCGACACGTCCGCGACGCGGAGCCCCTCCACGGCGATCACCTCGTCGCCCGGCGCGAGGCCCGCCTGCGCGGCCATGTCACCGGCGGTGACGCTCACGACGCGGAGCGCCTCGTCGGCCGGCGCGAGCACTGCGCCGAGGCCAAGGACCTCGGCGCGCGGCTCCTCACCGGGCGCGCGCGGCGTGAGCGCGACCTGCACCGGGCCGTGCTCGCCGCCGGCGCTCACCGGGAGTGCGGGGACGACGCGGGCGTGGTGCCCCTCGGCGCTCACGGAGAGCGTGACGCCGGCGCCGGTCGCGGCGGCGGCGAGCTCGAACTGCCCGTCTGGCCCCGCGCGCACGCTCGCCTTCCCGCGGATCGCGGACGGGGCGCTCTCGGTGCCCTCGACCTCGACCGCCGCCCCGGCGAGCGGCGCGTGCGTCGCCGCGTCGATCACCGTGCCGAAGACGCGCGCGGCGGGGGCGAGCTCGAGGTCGGCGCTCGCCGGTGGCGCGCCGGGCTCCGGGATCACGACCTCGACCTCCGGCGACGGCGAGCGCCCGGGCGCCGACGCGCTCACGAGCGCGGGCCCGGGGAGGAGCCCGCCGACCTCGTAATGACCTTCGCCGTCCACCACGGTGAGCGTGCGCGGGGCCAGGAAGCGATCGTCGCCGCGCCAGCGCACGCGCAGCGTGAACGGGGTGACCGGCGTCCCGTCCCGGGCTCGCACGGTGCCCTCGAGGCGACCCCCGGGGCGGAGCCGCAGCGCCACGTCCGACGCGCCCGCAGCGACCTCCTGCGCGACGGCGGGAGCGAGGCCGGGCCGTGCGGCGACGAGCCGCCACGGCCCCGGGGGCAGCCCCTCGACCACGAAC
>JBJMQK010000342.1:0-3562 GCA_045802735.1 Anaeromyxobacteraceae bacterium
TCCGCCCCCGCCCCGGCGCCGTCGAGGCGCGCCTCCTCGCCCGCGCGCGCGGAGAGGACGACGACCGGGATCTCGCGCGTGCGCGCGTCGGCGCGGAGCCTGCGCAGGAGCTCGAACCCGTCGAGGCCCGGCATCATGACGTCCGTGAGGACGAGGTCGGGCGCGGTGCGCAGGGCCCGCTCGAGCGCGGCCGCGCCGTCGGAGACGGTCTCCACCGCCCAGCGCTCGCCGAGGACGCTCGCGAGGTACTCCCGCATGTCTGCGTTGTCGTCGGCGACGAGGAGCCGCGCCGGCGCGGCTCCTGCCCGCGCCTCGCCCGCCGGAGGCGCGGCGGGTGCGGGCGCGAGGCGGCGCAGCCGCAGCGCGTCGGGCAGCCAGCGCTCGATCTCCGAGACGAACGCCTCGGTCGCGGAGCTCCCCGCCGGCGCCCCCGCCGCGCGGCCGACGCGCTCGGGCGCGAGGTGGGCCGTGCCCAGCGGGAGCCGCACCGAGAGCGTCGTGCCCTCGCCGGCGCGGCTCGCCACGGCGACGGTCCCGCCGTGCAGCCGCACCAGCTCTCTCACGAGCGCGAGCCCGATGCCGCTGCCCTCGACGCTGCGCGAGCGGGCCGCCCGGACGCGGTGGAAGCGCTCGAAGATGCGCGGCACCTCCGCCTCGGGGATGCCGACGCCGCTGTCGCGGACCGCGAGCTCGACGCCCGCCTCGACCGGGCGGAGCGACACCGCGATCTCCCCCTCGAACGTGAACTTGAAGGCGTTCGACAGGAGGTTCAGGACGATCTTCTCCCACATCTCGCGATCGACGTGGACCGGCTCGCGCAGCGGAGGGCAGTCGACGACGAGCCGCAGGCCGGCGCGCTCCACCGCCGAGCGGAAGGTGCTCGCGAGGTCCGCCGTCACCTGGGCGAGGTCGGTCGGCTGGTAGCTCGCCTCGACGCGCGACGCCTCGATGCGCGCGAAGTCGAGGAGCGAGTTCACGAGCCGCAGGAGCCGCAGCCCGTTGCGATGGACGAGCGCGAGCGGCTCGCGCTCGAGCGCGCCGCCGCGGAGCGCGTCCTCGATCGGCCCGAGCATGAGCGTGAGCGGCGTGCGGAACTCGTGGCTCACGTTGGAGAAGAAGGCGGTCTTGGCGCGATCGAGCTCGGCGAGGGCGTCGGCCCGCTTCCGCTCGTCCTCGTACGCCTGCGCGCTGGCGATGCTCGCGGCGACCTGGCCGGCGACGAGGTCGAGGAAGCCGCGGTAGGCGTCGTCGAGCGGCCGCATCGGGTTCACGCCGAGGACGAGGACGCCCGCCCCACCGCCGCGCCCGCCCACCGCGAGCGGGAGCACCACCGCCCGGCGCGGCGGCGCGAGGTCGTGCACCGACGACGCGGCGCACAGCGAGGGCGGCAGGCCGTCGACGACGACCGCCCGCTGCGCCGCCGCGGCCTCGGCGAGCGGCCACGGCCCGCGCTCCTCGGCGCCGGCGCGCTCCGGTGCGGCTGGCTCGCCCGGGGTGACGCCCGCCGCGCCCGCGAGCACGTACCCGCGCTGCGCCGGGTCCGCGAGATAGAGCAGCGCGAATGGCACGTCGCGCCGGTAGCGCCCGAGGCACGAGAGGGTCGCGGCGCTGGCCTGCTCGTACGTGCGCGCGTGGGCGGTCACCGCCGCGAGGTCGCGCAGGCACCCCAGCTGCCGCTCGCCGTAGACGCGCTGGGTGGTCTCCGTCACCGCGCAGAAGACGCCGCCCACGCCGCCGGACTCGTCCCTGATGGGGCTGTAGGTGAACGTGAAGTAGCACTCCTCGGCGAAGCCGCGGCGGTGGAGCGGGAGCATCAGGTCCTCGAAGTAGCTCGTCTCGCCCGCGGCGAGGACCTTCTGCAGCATGGGCCCGATGGTGTCCCAGATCTCCGGCCAGCACTCGCGCCCGGGCTGCCCGAGCGACCGCGGGTGCTTGTCCCCGATGATCGTCCGGTAGGCGTCGTTGTAGAGCATGAGGAGGTCGGGGCCCCACCACAGCAGCACCGGGAACCCCGAGTCGAGGCAGATGCTCAGCGAGGTCTTGAGGCTCTGTGGCCACCCGTCGGCGGGGCCGAGCGGCGTCCGCGACCAGTCCGCCTCCCGCACGAGGGCGCCCATCGCGCCGCCGCCGCGCAGGAAGGGAGAGGGCTCGGTCGCGCCGTTGCGCGCAGGCCCCCTCCGCGCGACGGGAGCGGCCGGGAGGCCCGGGGCGACCGGCGGCTCGGTGGTCCACGGCACGGTGGGTAAATTCGTGTCGCGTGGCGGCGAAGCAAGCGTCGCGCGGGAGCCCCCAGGGGCTCCGATGGGGCTTGCTCGCGAGGGGCCCCCCGCCACCGCTCCATTTCAGAAGCGATCGATGACCGTGACGCCCACGCCGGGGAACGCGCCCAGCGCCGCGAGGGCGGAGGGCGCCTCCTCGATCCCGATGTGCCGCCCCACGAGCCGCCCCGGCGCGAGGAGCCCGGCCGCGATCATGCGCAGCATCTCCGGGTACGCGTGCGCCGGCATCCCGTGGCTCCCGAGGATGCGCAGCTCGCGCGCGATGACGAGGTCCATCGGCACCGCGGGGTGGCGCTGGTCGGCGAGCATGAGCCCGACCTGCACGTGGCGCCCGCGCTTCCGCAGGCCGGCGATCGCGTCGAAGCAGGTGCGCGGGTGGCCGAGCGCGTCGATCGAGACGTGCGCGCCGCCGCCGGTGCGCTCGCGCACGGCCGCTGCGACGTCGGGCAGCGCGCGCGCGTCGAGCGCGACCTCGGCGCCGAGCTCGACGGCGCGGCGGAGCTTCTCGCCGTCCACGTCGATCGCGACGACGCTCGCGCCGAGAGCGCGCGCGACGACGATCGCGGAGAGCCCCACGCCGCCGCAGCCGTGGACCGACACCCACTCGCCGCCGCGCACCGCGGCGAGGTGGACGACGGCGCGGAACGACGTCGCGAAGCGGCAGCCGAGGCTCGCCGCGGTGGCGTCGTCGAGCCCGTCGGGCAGGGCGACGAGGTTCGCGTCGGCGCGGTCGATGGCGACGTACTCGGCGAACGAGCCCCAGTGCGTGAACCCGGGCTGGAACTGGCGGTCGCAGACCTGCTGGTTGCCGCTCGCGCACTCCGGGCACGTCCCGCACCCGCACACGAACGGGAGCGTGACGCGCGCGCCCGGCCGCCACGCCCGCACCAGGGCGCCCGCCGCCACGACCTCGCCCGAGAGCTCGTGCCCCGGCACGTGCGGCAGGCGGATGTCGGGATCGTGTCCCATCCAGCCGTGCCAGTCGCTGCGGCACAGGCCCGTCGCGCGCACCTTCAGGACGACCCCATCCGGCGAGGGTGCGGGATCCGGGACGGCGGTGAGCGTGGGCGGCTCCTGGAACTGCTCGTAGAGGACGGCGCGCATGGCGCGCGATCATGTGCCCGCGGGCGGGCCGCGGCAATCGCGAACCGCGCCGCGGCCCGCGCGTTGCAGTCGCACCGCCCGAAGGTGTCGCACCTCGGTGGAAGGGAGCTCCTTGCGTACCTGGTCCCAGCGCCTCGCGATCGGCATCGCCGAGATCGACGATCAACACCGGCAACTGT
>JBJMQK010000369.1:0-3859 GCA_045802735.1 Anaeromyxobacteraceae bacterium
CACGATGGAGCGGAGGAACTCAGGCTGCGGGAGGAAGTCCGCGTCGAAGATGGCGACGAGCTCGCCCTTGGCGACCTTGAGGCCCGCGTCGAGCGCGCCGGCCTTGTACCCCGTGCGATCGACCCGGTGGATGTACACCGCGTCGATGCCCCGCTCGCGGAGGCGCTCGACGTGCGCCTCGACCAGCGCGCTGGTCTCGTCGATCGAGTCGTCGAGCACCTGGATCTCGAGCAGGTGGCGCGGGTAATCGAGCGCGCACACCGCCCCGATGAGCCGGTTCACGACGTACATCTCGTTGAAGATGGGGAGCTGGACGGTGACGCGCGGCAGGGCGTCGAAGCGGCGGAGCGGCGTCGGCAGCCGGAACTTGTGCCGGTAGTACAGGTACGCCATGTAGTAGCGGTGCGAGCCGTATGCGCTCAGCACGAGCAGCACCGCGACGTAGCCGACGATGACGGCGATCTCGAGGGGACTCATTTCAGGAGCTGTCACCTGGCGGAAGAGCGCACCCGCCGGCGCTCGCCATGTTCCTCAACCGAAAGGAAACCGAACGGAGAGGAGGCTAGCCCACCCCCCTGACGAAACGGCGCGGACTATAGCCTCCCGGCGCACGATGTCAACGAAAAGCCCGCGACTTCCGAGGGGAAGTCGGCGGCGCGCGCGAACCGCCGTCACCCTCGGTGAGCGCCCCCGATCCGGGCGCTATCGCTTCGCTGACGGTGACGACAGCGCGGGCAGCGCCGCCTTGAAGATGCTCGCCGCGCGGAGGTAGTCGAGCGCGGTCCGGAGCTGGTGATCCTCCGGCGGGACCACCGGCTTCACGGCGGACGCCCCGCCAGGAGCCGAGACCGGCACCGCCTCGCGGACGAGGTGGCGCTGGAGGTCGCGCTCGGAGAGCTCGCCGTCGTCGCGCGCCGCCGGCGCGGTGTCGGGGACCACCACGTCGGGGGTGATGCCCAGCTCCTGGATCGAGCGGTGCTTCGGCGTGTAGTAGCGCGCCACCGTCAGCTTCAGGCCCGACCCGTCCTCGAGGTCGATGACCTGCTGGACCGACCCCTTCCCGAAGGTCTGCGTCCCCATGATGACCGCGCGCCCGTGATCCTGGAGCGCGCCGGCGACGATCTCGCTCGCGCTCGCGGTGCCGCGGTTCACGAGGACGATCATCGGGTAGCCCGGCTCCGTCTCCTTCTCGTGCGCGCGCTCGACGTCGACGCTGCCCCGGCCGCGCCCCTCGGTCGAGACGATGACCCCCTCGCGCAGGAAGCGATCGGAGACGCGCACCGCCTGATCGAGCAGGCCGCCCGGGTCGTTGCGCAGGTCGAGGACGAGGCCGCGGATGTCGCCGCCCAGCGCGGCGCGGCCCTGGTCGAGCGCCTTCTTGAGGCCCGAGTCCGTCCGCTCCTGGAAGCTCCGCACCTTCGCGTAGAGGAAGCCGCGGTCCTTGTCGAGGACGCGCCACTCGACGCTCTGCGCGCGCACGCGATCGCGCACGAGCGTGAAGCTCTGCGGCGCGGTGAAGCCGTCGCGCATGATCTCGAGCGCGACCTTGGTGCCGGCCTTGCCCTTCATCCGGCGCGTCGCCTCGGCGAGCGTCATGTCGCGGGTGGAGGTGCCATCGATCTTGAGGACCTTGTCGCCGGGGAGGACGCCCGCGCGCTCGCCCGGCGACTCGGCCATCGGCGAGATCACGACGAGCCCCTCCGGCTTCACGGTCAGCTCCAGGCCCAGGCCCTCGAACTCGCCCGAGGTCTCCTCCTTGAGCGCGCGGTAGACCTCCGGGCGCATGAACTGGGTGTGTGGGTCGAGGCGCGCCATCATGCCCTCGATCGCGCCGTACACGAGGTCGGGCGCCGAGATCTCCTCGACGTAGCCGTTCTGGACGTAGGCGAGGACCTCGGCGAAGACGTCGAGCGGCCCGTACGGCTCGCCCGGCGGCCGCCGCGCTGCGCGCGCGACGTGGTCCACCGAGAGCCCCGCGAAGAACGCGGCGGCGACGAGCGCGGTGACGAGGAGGCGGGTCGGCCGGCGGTGCTTCATGCGCCAATTGTACCGCGTCATGGGCGGAGCCAGGCGCCGGGGTCCACCGGACGCCCGCCTTCCCGCAGCTCGAAGTACAGGTAGGGCCCCTTCAGGGAACCGCTGTCGCCGACGGTGCCGAGGAGCGTCCCCGCCTCGACCTCCTCGCCCATGGCCGTGTTCATCGAGGCGAGGTGCGCGACGAGGCTGTGGAACCCGTCGCCGTGATCCACGATGACGAGGTTGCCGTAGCCGCGGAACCAGCCCGCGTGCGCGACCCGGCCGGGCGCGATGGCGCGGACCTCCGCGCCGGCGGGGGCGCGGATGTCGACCCCCTTCTGCACCGTCACGGTGTTGAACCGCGGGTTCACGACGCGGCCGAACCCGACCTCGACCGGGCCGCCGACGGGGCGCGGCAGCCGCCCCTTGAACGCGGCGAACCCGCTGTGCCGC
Source organism: Anaeromyxobacteraceae bacterium (assembly GCA_045802735.1). Classification (GTDB taxonomy): domain Bacteria; phylum Myxococcota; class Myxococcia; order Myxococcales; family Anaeromyxobacteraceae; genus Anaeromyxobacter_A. The sequence goes on from JBJMQK010000369.1 coordinate 2,470, forward strand.
AGCGCGCCCGACGACGCGGGCGGCAGCGCCTCGACGAACTCGGCGAGCTTCGTCGCCTGCGACGCGGCCTCGCCGGCGGCGCGCTCGTGCAGGGAGCGGGCGCCGCGGATGGCGTCGAGCAGCGTGTGGTGCTCCTCGCGGCGCGCGGCGGCGAGGTCGCGCCGCACCGCCGCGTCGCGCGCGAGCGTCGCGATACGCCCCGCCTCCTTCTCGCGCACGGCGCGCGCCTTCTCACGCGCGTCGAGCGCCCGGCGCGCCTCGCCGAGGAGCGCGAGGTCGCGCTCGACGACGCGCGCCCAGAGGTAGCGCCGCTTGACGAGATCGGCGAGGGAGGCGCTCGCCGCGAGGAGGCGCAGCTCCGAGGTCGCCCCCATCCGCGCCCGCGCGCGGAGCCTCGGCCCGAGCTCGCCCTGGAGCGCGTCGAGCCGCGCCTGCGCCTGGGCCTCCTCGGACCTCGCGCGGAGGAGCCGGCCCTCGGCGGCCGCGCGCTGCGCCTCGGCGTCGCGCGCGTCCTCGGCGGCCGCCGAGAGCGCGTGCTCCGACTCCTCGACCGCCTCGAGGAGCGACCCCTCGCGCGCGGAGAGGGCGCGCGCCGCCGACTGCTCCGCGGCGCGCCGCGCCTCGAGCGCCTCGAGCTGCGCGCGCGGATCGGCGCCGAGCGCGAGGCACAGCGCCGCGACGAGCGGGAGCCCCGGGGCCACCTGGGTCAGCTCCTCCGCAGCTCGCGCGCGACGGCGAGCGCGCTCGCGGCGAGCCCGAGCCCCGCGCCGGCGCCGACGAGCCCGAGCACCGTGGACCGGGAGAGGACCTCCGCCGGCGCGAGCGCGCCCGCGAGGCCGAACCCCGCCGCGAGGCGCGGGAGGCCCGCCGCGCAGCCGGCGACGAGCACGGCGGCGGCGAGCGCGCCGCCCGCGACGCCCTGCAGGAGCCCCTCGATGAGGAACGGGACCTGGACGAAGCCGTCCGTCGCGCCGACGAGCTTCATGATGTCGATCTCGTCGCGCCGCGCGAACACTCCGAGCTGGAGCGTGTTCGCGACGAGCACGGCCGCCCCGACCGCCAGCGCGGCGAGGAGCACGGCACCGGCCCAGCGCAGGCGCTCGACGAGCCGCTCGAGCTTCTCGATCCACGCGTTGCCATAGTCGACGTCGCGCGCGCCGGGGACCGTCTGGAGCCGCGCGGCGAGCGCGCGCGCCTGGGGGAGCGTGATGCCGGGGGCGCGGATCTCGATCGATGGCGGGAGCAGCGTCTCCCCCAGGCCGTCGAGGAGCGCGCCCTCCGGCCCGAGCGCCGCGCGGAAGCGGCGGAGCGCCTCGCCCGAGGTGACCGCCTCGACGGCGCGCCCCGGCGCGAGCGCCGCCGCGGCGTCGCGCGCGGCGGCGAGATCCAC
>JBJMQK010000424.1:0-3602 GCA_045802735.1 Anaeromyxobacteraceae bacterium
GAGGATGGCGGCCGGCGCGAACCCCGGGAGCAGCGCGAGCGCCTCCTCCCCGTCCGCCGCCTCCGCGATCTCGAACCCCTCCTCGGAGAGGATGGTGCGCAGCGCGACGCGCGCATTCTGCTCGTCGTCCACGACGAGGATACGTTCCTTGGCCGCCCGGGGCCCCGGCTTGACGACGCTCATGCCATCCCTTCGCGTACCCGGCGCAAACGATGCGCGGGGCTGCATGTTATGCACGAGGGTCCTCGCCGGCTCCAGGAAATAAATGACGCAGCGCAATTCGCGAAAGCGTCACGCCTAGGGCGGGATCCGACCGAGCCGGTCGTAGGGCCGCCAGCGGAAGCGCGCGCCGAGGCCCTCGGCGGCGGCGCGGCACGCCTCCTCCGAAAGGCCCGGCAAGGCGACGCAGCTCGCGGCCACGTCGGGCAGGGCGCTCGCGGCGCGGCGGATGAAATCGCGGCAGGCGTCGTACGCCGCCTCGCCGAAGCGGTTCGGGCAGACCCGCGCGTACGTCGGCGCGTCCGCCGCGTTGAGGGAGACGCTCACCGCCGTCACCCCCGCCTCCGCCAGCTCCGGGACGACGTCGCGGCCCTCGCGCAGGCTGGCGAGGCCGTCGGTGTCGACGCGCACGCGGGCGGCGCCCGCCGCGGTGAGGCGGCGCGCCAGGTCGAGCAGCACGTCGAGGCGGCGCGTCGGCTCGCCGAACCCGGTGAAGACGACCTCGGACCGACCGCCGAGGCCGAGCGCCGTGGCGGCGGCCCACACCTCGTCCGCCGAGGGAGCCCGCTCGAGCTTGAGGTCGAAGCCGCCCACGACGAAGTCGCCGTCGCGGATCTTCGGACAGAATTCGCACGCGAGCGTGCACGCGCTCGTCAGGTTCAGGTAGAGCGCGTCGCCGAGCGGATAGGCGAGGACGGGACGGGAGGTCATTCGAGAAAGCGGCACGGCGGGGCCGCAGGGGCGAGGCGCTGCGCGCTCACTCCTCCGCGGCGTCCGCAGCGCGGTGGCCGCTGCAGGTGAGGCAGAACCGCGCCTCGGGGATCGCGCGGAGGCGCTGCAGGCCCATCGGGCCGCCACACTCCTCGCAATTGCCGTAGCTGCCCGCCTCGATGCGCCGCAGCGCGTCCTCGATGAGGTCGAGCTCGCGCCGCGTCACGTCCGCCACCGGCTCGGGGGTCGACTCCCAGTCGCGCCAGCTCGCGGCGACGTCGTCGCGCGCATCGCCCGGGCGGCGGTGGAGCGACTCTCGGCGATTGAGGAGGAGCTTTCGCGCCTCCGATTCGATGCGGCTCATTCTGCGGACCCGGGGGGCCGTGTCGGCCTCTTCCTTTCAGACGCCTCCCGATTCACGTGCCGTGCCGAAGCGCAACCTGCGGAGATGCCACGATTGTTTGCGCACCGGTTTGCGTCCCGAGCCGTCGCAGCGCACACGTTGCGCACGCGCACGGCGCCTCGTCCGCTCTTGCGGGAGGGGGCCGCTACAGGGGGATGGACTCGCGCAGCGCCCGCTCGGGGAGGTGGACGGTGAGCACGGGGCAGTGCGCGCGCCGCATCACCGCCTCGGTGACCTGCCCGACGATGCGAGACAGACCGCCGCCGCCGTGCGCACCCATCACCACGGCGTCGAACTTGCCTGACTGCGACGTCGCGACGATGACGTCGCTCGCCGTCCCGATCTCGACGCGGATCGCGACGTTCGCGTGATCGTGCCCGAGGAAGGCCTCGAGCTCGCGGCGGATCTGCGCGCGCGTCAGCTCCCACTTCTCGGCGAGGTTCACGGGCATGAGCACGAGCGAGTCGGGCCCGACGTAGCTCGAGGGCTCGTACACGTGCAGCACCTCGATGGCGCCGCCGACCGCCCGGGCGAGGTTCGCGGCCTGCGCCAGCGCGGCGCGCGACGACGTCGAGAAGTCGACGGGGACCAGGATCCGCTTGAACGAAGGCATCCGCTCCTCCCGGTGCGCCGGCGCGCAACGCGTGCGTGAGCGCGACGTGGAGGACGATTCTACCCAAGTCGCGTGCCAGCGGACGCGGCGCGGCGCGTCACCCTGGTAGGGCACGCACCACGGCGGGCCCATCAGCCAGGTCGATCTGCTCGTCGGTGAGGGCACCCGCGGCGTCACAGATGCACGCGAGCGGCGTCGCGAAGGTCTCGGGGCTGCGCGTCGGCGCGACGGAGCGCGCGCGGCGCCCATCGGCCAGCTCGACGAGGGTGCCCGGCGGGTACTTCCCGAGGGCGTTCACCATCACCTGGGCGAGCACCGGGTGGTAGAGCACGCCGGCGGCGCGCGCGATCGCTCCGAGCGCGTCCGAGGGCGAGATGCGGGACCGGTACACGCGTACGAGCGTGGCGTAATCCTCGGCGAGCCTCAGGATCTGGCCCGCGATGGAGGGTGCACCGCGAGCGTCGGCGTGGTCGCGGTGATGGTCGAGGATCGTGCGCAGCCGGAGGAGCTTCGCCTCGGTGAAGCCGCGCTGGCGCAGCAGGAGTCGCGCCCCCTCCGCCGGGTGGCGCGCGAGCGCCTCCGCCGCCGCCGTCCCGGCGAGCGCCGGATAGCCGATGTCGTGCAACAGCGCCGCGACGCCGAGGTCCTGCAGGACGGCAGCCGGCAGCCGCGCGGCGCGGCCGACGAGGAGCGCCGTCAGCGCGACCGTGGCGGCGTGCGCCGCGTGCGCGGTCCCGAGCGCGAGCCCGCGCCACAGCGGCGGCAGGCCCGGCCCGACCTGCAGCACCTCGGAGATGGCCCTGCGCAGCGGGAGCGGATCGAGCGCGCGCCCCGCGCTGGCGTGCTCGAGGCCGAGGTCCACGAGCGACAGCGCGCGCCGCAGGATCGCGGCCGGATCGGTGGCCTCGGCCTCCTGCTCCGCGCCCGTGCGGAAGCGGTAGCGCGGCGCCAGCTCGAGCGCCGACGCGCACGAGGCGACGAGGGCGGCCTGCAGCGCGCGGCGCGGCGCGACGGGCGCCGGGGCAGCGGCGAACGCCGCGACGACCGCGCGCACCTGCGGCTCGCGCAGCGGCGCGTGGAAGGTGAGGCCGCCGACGTTGTGCCGGGCGAGCTCCGCGCCGAGCTCGTCGCCGCTCGCGCTCGCCGGCGTCCGGACGCGCACGTCGTTCACGTAGATCTGATCCTCGACGCACACGAGCTGGACGCGTCCGAGGAGCGCGACGAGGTGCGCCATCACGCGCGCCGCCTCCGCCGCGGGCGCGTCGAAGGCGTGGTTGCCGGCCGCGTGCACGCGCGCGAGCTTGAGGAGGCCCGCGAGCGCCTGCGCCAGGGCGGAGCCCTCGTCGCGGAGGATCTGGCCGAGGTCGCGGTCCTCGCCGGCGCGCGCGCGCCCGACCGCGCGCGCCAGGCTCGCCTGCGCCGCTGCGAGGTCAGCCGTGGGCATGGAGGGCCTTCCGGCGCCGCGCCAGCGTCGCGAGGAGGTGGCGGCGCAGATCGCCCTCGGCGCGCTCGCCGACGGCGCGCAGCGCCGCCTCCGCCGCGGGCCCGGGCAGCGCGCCGTACCCCGCCACGGCGGCCCACTGCAGCGCCCGCTCGCGCGCGGTGGCGCCGCGCAGCAAGCGCGCGCGCGGCGCGATCCACCCTTCGAACAGCCGT
>JBJMQK010000428.1:0-6323 GCA_045802735.1 Anaeromyxobacteraceae bacterium
TCACCAGCTCGGCGAGCGGATCCTGCAGGCGGCGGCCGATCGAGACGGCCCCGCGCAGGGTCACGTCGAGCGCGGGCAGCTCCTCGCGGGCGAGCTCCGAGGCCGAGTAGACCGACGCGCCCGCCTCGCTCACCATGACCACCTTCACCGCCTCCGGGAGCGCGACGTGCTTGCGGACGAAGGCCTCGGTCTCGCGCCCCGCCGTCCCGTTTCCGATCGCCACGGCCGCCGGCGCGTGGGCCCGGACCAGCTCGGCGAGCTTCGCCGCGGCGCCGTCCGCTTGACCGGTGTGCGGGTAGATCGTCGCGAGCGCCTTCACGTCGCCCTCGGCCGAGAGCACGGCGATCTTGCAGCCGGTCCGCAGGCCCGGGTCGATGGCGAGCACCGCGACGGACCCGAGCGGCGGCGCGAGGAGCAGCGCCTCGAGGTTCTGCGCGAAGACGCGGATCGCCTCCTCGTCGGCGCGATCCTTGAGCCTGCGCCGCAGCTCACCCTCGAGCGACGGGACGAGGAGCCGCTCGCGCGCGTCGGCGAGCGCGAGCTCGACCTCCCGGGCGATGACCGGCGGCGCGCCGCGCCGGACGACGCGCGCGGCGATAGCGGCGCCGGCCTCGTCGGCCGGGACGACCACGCGCACGCGGAGGACGCCTTCCGCCTCGCCCCGCTCGGCGGCGAGGAGGCGGTGCGACGGGGCATTCACGGCGCGCTCGCGGCGCCCGACGTGGTCGCGGTAGTGCGCCAGCTCCGGCGCCTCCGCCTTCCCGCGGGCGGCGTCGACCGTCAGCTCGCCCTTTGTCTCGAGCAGCCGGCGCAGGTCGGCGCGCACGTCGGCGCGCTCGGCGACCGCCTCGGCGACGATGTCGCGCGCGCCCTGGAACACGGCGTCGAGGTCGGGGAGGTCCTTCGCGGCGTCGACGTAGGCGGCCCCGAGCGCCTCGCGACTCTGCGCGCCCGGCGCGGGGGCCTGGCCGAGCAGGATCGCGGCGAGCGGCCCGAGGCCCCGCTCCCGCGCGGTCTGCGCCCGCGTCCGGCGCTTCGGCTTCCACGGGAGGTAGACGTCCTCCAGCTCGGCGATCGTCGCCGCGGCGCGGACGGCGCGCTCGAGCTCCGCGGTGAGCACGCCCTGCTCGCGGAGCGACTCCAGGATGGCCGCCCGGCGCGCCTCGCGCGCGTCGACGCGGGCGGCGTGGTCGTGGATGCGCTGGATCGCGCCGTCGTCGAGGCCGCCCGTGACCTCCTTGCGGTAGCGCGCGACGAACGGGACGGTGGCGCCGCCGTCGAGCAGCTCGAGCGTGCGGGCGACGGCGGCGGGCGGGAGCGACAGCTCGCGCGCGACCAGGGCGGCGCGGTCCGCGGAGGGGGTCGGTGACATGGGAGGAACCTAGCCGCGCAGATTCACCAGGAAGGCGCGGCGGTCGATGAAGCCGTGGACGTACTGATCGAAGAGGCTCAGCACCTCGGGGTGGAACTCGGACGCCTTCTTGCGCTCCATCGGTCACCTCGGTCCCGGCGGCTCGGAGTCCCGCCCGTTGCCGTCGGGGCGGAACGTAATGGACGGCCCGGAGCCCGCGCCAGCGGGGCGGCGCTCGCAGGATGCCGCTCGCATACTCTCCCGTGCTCGCAGTGCCCCCGGGAGCTGTCCCACCGTGAGACCGATGCCTGGCAACCCGTTCCCGCTCGGCGCGACGCCGGACACTGCCGGCGTGAACTTCTGCGTCTGGGCGCGGGATGCGACGCACGTCGAGCTGGCGCTCTTCGACCGGGCCGACGACGCGCGGCCGAGCCGCATCGTCTCGCTGCATCCGACCGCGAACCACACCTACCACTACTGGCACGTCCACCTCCCCGGGCTGCGGCATGGTCAGCTGTACGGCTGGCGCGCGCACGGCCCGCTCGACCCCGCCAGCGGGCTCCGCTTCGACGGCGACAAGCTGCTCCTCGATCCGTACGGCCGCGCGGTCGCGGTCCCGGCGGGCTACGATCGCGCCTCCGCCTCGCGTCCGGGCGACGACGCCGCGACGGCGATGAAGTCCGTGGTCGCAGACCTCTCCTCGTACGACTGGGAGGGCGACGCGCCGCTCCGGCGCCCGTTCTCGCGGACCGTCATCTACGAGCTGCACGTGCGTGGGTTCACGCGCCATCCGAGCTCGGGCGTGTCGGAGGAGCGGCGCGGAACGTTCGCGGGCCTGGTGGAGAAGATCCCGTACCTCCTCGAGCTGGGGGTCACCGCGGTCGAGCTCCTGCCGGTGTTCCAGTTCGACCCGCAGGACGCGCCCCCCGGGCTCGTGAACTACTGGGGATACGCTCCGGTCTCCTTCTTCGCGCCCCACGATCGCTACGCCGCCGCCCGCGATCCGTGCGGCGCCCTGGATGAGTTCCGCGACATGGTCAAGGCGCTGCACCGCGCGGGCATCGAGGTCATCCTCGACGTCGTCTTCAACCACACCGCCGAGGGAGACGCGCTCGGCCCCACGCTCTCGTTCCGCGGCCTCGACAACCGCGCCTATTACCTCCTCGACCGGGACCGCTCCCGGTACCTCGACTACTCCGGCACCGGCAACACGCTGAAGGCGGGCCATCCCGTGGTGCGCCGGCTCATCCTCGACAGCCTGCGCTACTGGGTCTCGGAGATGCACGTGGACGGGTTCCGGTTCGACCTCGCCGCGATCCTCTCTCGCGACGAGGACGGCCTGCCGATGCGAAACCCGCCCATCATGTGGGACATCGAGAGCGAGCCGCTGCTCGCGGGCGTCAAGCTCATCGCGGAGGCCTGGGACGCGGCGGGGCTCTACCAGGTCGGCCAGTGGGTGGGCGACGCCTGGAAGGAGTGGAACGGGCGCTTTCGCGACGACGTCCGCTCGTTCCTGAAGAGCGACGCCGGGCTGGTGAGGATCCTCGCCAACCGGGTCTTCGCCAGCCCGGATCTCTACGCCGCGAAGCGGCGCGAGGCAGGACAGAGCGTCAACTTCGTGACCTCTCACGACGGGTTCACCCTGAACGACCTCGTCTCCTACGACGTGAAGCACAACGAGGCCAATCGAGAGGGGAACCGCGACGGCAGGGACGACAACCGCTCGTGGAACTGCGGTGTCGAGGGGCCGACGAGCGATCCGGCGGTGGAGGCGCTGCGTGCCCGCCAGGTGCGCAACTTCCTCGCCGTGACGCTGCTGTCGGCGGGGGTGCCCATGATCGTGATGGGCGACGAGGCGCGCCGGACGCAGGCCGGCAACAACAACGCCTACTGCCAGGACAACGCGCTGTCGTGGCTCGACTGGACGCTCGTCGAGCGGCACGTGGACCTGAGGCGGTTCGTGCAGACGCTCAACGCGCTCAGGCGCGAGTTCGAGCCGCGCCGCGATGCCACGCCCCTCTTCGAATTCCTCGATCGCGCCCAGATCGCCTGGCATGGGGTCCGCCTCGGTGCCCCGGACTGGAGCGACGCATCGCGGAGCCTCGCGGTGGCGCTCTCCGCCCCGGGCGGCGGGATACGCATTCACGCCATCTTCAACGCTTACTGGGAGTCACTCTCGTTCGAGGTGCCCCCGCCGCCGAGCGGGTGGCGGCGGCTGGTCGACACGGCGCTTCCGTCACCCGACGACGCCCGCAGCTGGGGCGAGGCACCCCTCATCGGGAATGGCGCCTATCTGGCCCAGGCTCGGTCGGTCGTCGTGCTCGGCGCGATCGAGGGCTCCGCTCCAGGGTCACGGGTTCGCCCCTCCGTTCACGCTCCTCTCCCCTGACGCGGTGCTAGACTCCGGTCCCATGGCCCTCCTGCCCGACGTCGACCCCGACGGCCTCCTCGAGTTCTCGGTCGTGTACAGCGACCGCGCCCTGAACCACATGTCGAAGCGGTTCCAGGGCGTGATGCGGGAGGTGTCGTCCACGCTGAAGGAGCTGTACCGGGCGCGCTCGGCCGTGGTCGTGCCCGGGAGCGGCACCTTCGGCATGGAGGCGGTGGCGCGCCAGTTCGCGCACGGGAAGCGCTGCCTCGTCCTGCGCAACGGCTGGTTCAGCTACCGCTGGTCGCAGATCTTCGACGCGGGGCAGATCCCCGCGGAGACGCTGGTGCTGAAGGCGCGCCGCACCGGCGCGCAGCGGCAGTCGCCGTTCGCGCCCGCGCCCATCGAGGAGGTCGTGTCGACGATCCGCGCCCAGCGCCCGGACCTCGTCTTCGCGCCGCACGTCGAGACGGCGTCGGGGATCATCCTCCCCGACGGCTACCTGCGCGCCGTCGGCGACGCGGTCCGCGACGCGGGCGGCCTGTTCGTGCTCGACTGCGTCGCCTCCGGGACGGTGTGGGTCGACATGGCGGCCACCGGCGCGGACGTGCTCGTGACGGCCCCGCAGAAGGGCTGGAGCGCCTCGCCCTGCGGCGCGCTCGTCCTGCTCGGCGAGCGGGCGCGCGAGCGCATCGACGCGACGACGAGCTCGAGCTTCTCCTGCGACCTCAAGAAGTGGCTGCAGATCATGGAGACGTACGAGGGCGGCGGCCACGCCTACCACGCGACGCCGCCGACCGACGCGCTCGTCACCCTCCGTGACACGATGGTCGAGGCGCGCGGGCGCGGGTTCGAGAAGCTCGCGGGCGCGCAGGTCGAGCTCGGGCGCGAGGTGCGCGCGCTCCTCGCGCGGAAGGGCTTCCCGAGCGTCGCGGCGCCGGGGTTCGAGGCGCCGAGCGTCGTGGTGAGCTACACCGACGACCCCGCCGTGCAGAACGGCAGCAAGTTCGCCGCGGTGGGCGTGCAGGTCGCGGGCGGCGTGCCGCTCCAGTGCGACGAGGGGCCCGACTACCGCAGCTTCCGCATCGGCCTCTTCGGCCTCGACAAGCTCGCCGACGTCGCACGCACCGTGGGTCACGTCGAGAAGGCGCTGGGCGCGATCGGGTGACCGTCGCCGTCGACGGGATGGAGGTCGCGCTCTACCTCACCGGAGCGGCCGTCTTCGCGGCGGGGCTCGCCGGCATCGTGCTCCCGATCCTCCCGGGATCCCTCCTGCTGCTCGCCGGCGTCGCGCTCATGGGCTGGGCGAGCCACTTCACCGTCATCGGCTGGCCGACGGTCATCGCCACCGGCGTCCTCGCGCTCGTGATGTGGGCGGCCGATCACCTCGCGGGAGTGCTCGGCGCGCGGGCGTTCGGGTCGTCGCGCTGGGCGATGCTCGGGGGCGCGGTGGGGGTCGTCGTCGGGCTGTTCTTCGGCATCCCCGGGATCATCCTCGGGCCCGCCCTCGGCGCGATGACGTTCGAGCTGTGGAAGGACCCGAACCTCGGCCGCGCCGCGCGCGCCGGCGTGGGCGCGCTCGTCGGCTTCCTGGTCGGCACGGTCCTGAAGGTCGCCCTCGCCTTCGTGATCGTTGGGATCGTCGCGATCGCGCTCCTCGTGTGAGCGTCACGCGGCGATGAGGACGATCGCGACGAGCAGGGCGGCGATGCCGGCCCCCTGCGGCCGCGTCACCCGCTCGCGGAGGACGAGGGTCGCGAGGAGGATGGTGCTCGCCGGGTACATCGACGCCAGCACCGCCGCCGCGTCGAGGCGCCCCGCATTCGCGGAGAGCACGAACAGCGCGTTCCCGCCCGCGTCGAGGACGCCGGAGAGGAGCGCGAGGCGGAGGCCCTTCCCCGAGGGCGCCCACGGTGCGCGCCGGGCGACCGCGGCGAGCAGCACGAGCGCGCACGAGGTCGCCCGCGCGACGGCCACGGGCCAGAAGGCGCCGTCCCGCGCGCCCGCGTGCATGAGGACGAGGAACCCCCCGAACCCGCACCCCGCGACGAGCGCGAGGAAGAGCCCGCGGCGGTCGCCGCCGCTGCCGTCCGCGCGCGCCACGAGCCAGATGCCGGCGAGCGCGAGGGCGAACCCCATGAGCTTGGCCGCCGGCGGTACGCCCTCGGTGAGCGCGCCCCAGACGACGGGGAGCGCCGCGCAGAGCGCCGCCGAGACGGGCGCGACGACCGCCATGCGGCCCACGGCGAGGCCGCGGTAGAGCGCCCCCAGCCCGATCGCTCCGGCGACGCCGGCACCGACGGCGTACCCCAGCGCCGCGGCCGGTGGCGACGCCTCACGCTCGACGAGCGCGAGGACGGCGATCAGCGCCAGCCCGGACGCCGCGCCGATCGCGACGACGCCGAGCGGCGGCGAGCGCTTCGAGGCGAGGCCGCCGCAGAAGTCGCCGCCTCCCCAGGAGGCGGCGGAGAGGATGCCGAGGAGCGGTGCGCCGAGGGAGGAGAACATGCGGGGACGGAGGTCCCCACACATACGAGAATCCCGCCCGGCTGACGAGCGGCTCCTGGCTCACTCCTCGATCTCGTACAGGTACTGGAGCTTCTT
>JBJMQK010000479.1:0-4217 GCA_045802735.1 Anaeromyxobacteraceae bacterium
AAGAAGCGGTGGCCGTCGAAGCGCGAGGTCCCGGGGACGACGCGGCGCAGCGCCCCGAGCAGCTTCGAGTCCTCCGGATGCGGCGCCGCGTCGCGGGTCAGGAAGAGCTTCGCCCCGGTGAGCACGAGGAACGCGCCGAAGACGTAGATCGTGAAGTGGAAGCGGCCGAGGAGCGCCGCGCCACCGGCGATCATCGCGCCGCGCAGGACGAGCGCCGAGAGGATGCCCCAGAACAGCACGCGGTGCTGGTAGAGCGGCGGGATGCCGAGCGCGCCGAACAGCACGACGATGACGAAGATGTTGTCCACCGACAGCGACTTCTCGATCGCGTAGCCGGTCAGGAACTCGACGCCGGCGGTGCCGCCGTAGGTCACCCAGACGAGGGCGCCGAACCCGAGCGCGAGCGTGATCCAGGCTGCGGACCAGCCGAGCGCCTCGCGGGGACCGATGACGTGGTCCTTGCGGTGGAAGACGCCGAGGTCGAGCGCCAGCATCGCGAGGACGAAGCCGAGGAACCCTGCCCACTCCCACACACCGTGTTCCATCTCCTGCCTTTCGCGCGGCGAGACCGCCGCTCCGGCACGATCGGTAACGCGACGCCCGCGCCTCGACCAGGACGAAGTGTCGTTGTGACACTGCGGCTATTTCTATATGTTCACCGCATGGAATGGCTCAACTACCACCACCTCTTCTACTTCTGGACCGTCGCCCGCGCGGGGAGCATCGCCAGGGCGAGCCAGGAGCTGCGGCTCTCGCAGCCGACGATCTCGAATCAGCTCAAGACGCTCGAGGACGCGCTCGGCCAGAAGCTCTTCGAGCGGCGCGGCCGCGGCCTCGTGCTCACCGACGTGGGCCGCACCGCGCTTCGCTACGCGGACGACATCTTCCACACCGGTCGCGAGCTGATGCAGGCGCTGAAGGGCCTCCCCAGCTCCGACCGCGTCCAGCTCGTCGCCGGCGTCTCCGACGTCATCCCGAAGATCGTCGCCGAGCGGCTCCTGCAGTCCGCGATGGGCGCGGTGAAGAACCTGCGGCTCGTCTGCCGCGAGGGCCCGCTGCCGCAGCTCCTCGCCGCGCTCGCGCTGCACGAGCTCGACGTCGTCCTCGCCGACAGGCCTGCGCCCGAGGCGATCAAGGTGAAGTCCTTCAGCCATCTCCTCGGCGAGTGCGGGGTGACGTTCCTCGCCGCGCCCGCGCTCGCGCACCTCAAGAAGGGCTTCCCCGGGTCGCTCGCCGGGGCGCCGATCCTCCTCCCCGCCGCCGGCACCGCGCTCCGCACCTCGCTCGAGCGCTGGTTCGAGGCGCGCGACGTGCAGCCCGTCATCACCGGCGAGTTCGACGACAGCGCGCTCCTCAAGGCGTTCGGCGCGCACGGCCTCGGCGTGTTCCCGGCGTCCACGGTCATCGAGAAGGAGATCTGCGCCCAGCTCGACGTCGCGCCCATCGGCCGCGCCGACGACATCCGCGAGCGCTTCTACGCCATCACCGTCGAGCGGCGCCTGCGCCACCCGGCAGTCGTGGCGATCGCCGAGGCGGCCCGCGAACGCACCTTCAGGTGACTGCGACGTCCAGCACCACCTTGCCCATCGTCGCGCCGGACTGGAGGTGCCGCAGCGCCTCGGGGGCGCGCGCGAAGGCGAAGCGCGCCCCGAGGTGCGGACGGCGCTTCACCAGCCGCTCCAGCTCGGCGAACGCCGCAGCGAGGACGTCGACCTCCTCCCACAGCCAGATGAGGTTGAAGCCGACGACCCCGCGGTTCTCCGAGATCATCGCCAGCGGGTCGAGCCGCGGCCGCCGCACCCAGCGCGCCGCGAGCCGCAGCGGGTTGGGCCGCCCACCCGCCGGCGTGAACTCGGCGGCCCCGAACACGACGTGGCGGCCCTGCGGGAGCAGCCGGTCGTACGCCGGCCGGAAGAACGGGCCGAGCACCGCGTCGAGCACGAGGTCGAGGCCGGGGCGGTTCCGCGCCGCGAGCGCGCGGTCGAGCTGCGCGCCGAAGCGGCGGCGGTCGCGGACGATGACCGCCTCCGGCGCGAGGCCGCGCTCGCGGACGAGGAAGGCGCGCTTCTCCTCGCGCCCGACGGTGGCGATCGCCTCGGCGCCGAGCGTCGCGAGCCCCTCGAGCGCCATGAGACCGACGCCGCCGGCGCCCGAGTGGACGAGGACCGTCTTCCCCGGCCCGGCATGGCCGACGCGGAGGAGCGCGTACCAGGCCGTGAGCGCCTGGACGGGGTAAGCGGCGCCCTCGGCGAAGCTCCACCCCGCGGGGAGCGGGTGCGCCTGACGGCTGTCGACGGCCACCTCCGTTGCGTATCCGCCGAAGCGCGTGACCGCCATGACCGCGTCACCGATCGTGAATGACTGCGCTCGCCCGGGCGCCGGCGCTCCGACGGCGGACACGGTCCCCGCGCACTCGAGCCCCGGGATGAAGGCGCCCTTCGGCGTCGCGGAGTAGAGGCCCATGCAGGCGAAGACGTCGGCGAAGTTGAGGCCGACCGCCTCGACGCGGATCCGGATCTCCCCCGGGCCGGGCTCGGGCGCGGGCTCCTCCTCGCGGCGCAGGCGGTCGAGGGCGCCGGCGCGGCCGATGCGCCAGACCTCGCGGCGGCCGGTCATGGCGGCGGCGGGTCGCGTCGATCCGCCGCGTCGCTTCCGCCGCCATGATCGAGATCCGGCGCCTGCGGCGCCTCAGTCCGGGGGGAGAGACTCTCCCCCCGAGACCCCCCATCGCGAGCGTCAACGCAATCGACCAGGGACATCAGCACAGGACCTCGGCCCCGGCGATCCACGCGGCGGCGCCGAAGCCGCCGACGTAGCGCACCTCCTCGACCGAGAGGACGTACAGCGCGAAGTCGAGCGCGAAGAAGGGCTCCGCCTCCGGGTGCGCGGCGAGATAGAGCGCCTTCAGCGCCGGCGCCTCCTCGGGCGCGGCGGCGCGGGCGCGCCCGAGCACCGCGATGCGCAAGCGCTCCTGGGGGTCACCCTCCCCTCGCGCCTCGACGTAGAGCGCGGCCCGAGGATCGGCGAGGAGGTTCTTCGTGTGCTGCGCGAGGGCGGAGAGCGCGAGCAGCGGCTCGCCGCGTGGCGTGAGCGCGTACGGCGCGAGCGAGGGCATGGGCCAGCCGGGCTTTCGCGCGAGCTGGACCGTGCAGAGCACGCCGAAGCGCTCCGCACGAAGCAAGGCCTGCGTCGCCTCCACCGTCTCCGTCGACATTTCGCCCTCCGCCGCGTGTACGGCGCGTCGAACGTCCGTTCGCCCTGAGCGTAGGGCCGCGCAGCGGCCCGGAGTCGAAGGGCGGCGGGTTCACGGGACAGCTTACCGCCGCGAGGCGGCGCCCGCCGCCCGCCGTGCTAAGGATCGCCGAGGGTGACCGCATGAAGACCATCGGCCTCATCGGCGGCATGAGCTGGGAGTCGTCGGCGCACTACTACCGCCTCGTGAACGAGGGGGTGAAGGCGCGCCTCGGCGGCCTGCACTCGGCGCGCTGCCTCCTCGCCTCGGTGGACTTCGGCGAGATCGAGCCGCTGCAGCGCGCCGCGCGCTGGGACGACGCCGGCGACGTTCTCAACGCGGCGGCGCTCGGGCTCGAGCGCGCCGGTGCCGACCTCCTCCTCATCTGCGCGAACACGATGCACAAGGTCGCCGATCGCGCGATGCGCGGCGTGAGCATCCCGCTCCTGCACATCGCCGACGTCACGGCGGCGCGGGTTCGCGAGGCGGGGCTCAGGCGCGTCGCGCTCCTCGGCACGCGCTACGTCATGGAGGAGGACTTCTACCGGGCGCGGCTCGCCGAGCGCGGCCTCGACGTCGTCGTCCCCGGCCCCGAGGACCGCGCCGAGGTGAACCGCGTCATCTTCGAGGAGCTGGTGCTGGGGCGGATCGTCCCCGCCTCGAAGGCGCGCTACGTCGCGATCATGCAGGCGCTCGCGGCCCAGGGCGCGGGCGGCGTCATCGCCGGGTGCACCGAGATCGGCATGCTGGTGAAGCCCGGCGACGCGCCGGTGCCGCTCTTCGACACGACCGAGATCCACGCGGCGGCGGCGGTCGCGCTCGCGCTCGACGACAGTTCGTGATTCGAGATCAGTTCGTGCTCTCTCATCACGCTGTCGTCGAGCCACGTTCGAAGGAGGGCTGCGCCCTCCCCCTGCGTATCGCAGCTGCCTCCGGAGCGCATCGGTCGCTCATGCTGAGGGCCGCGCGCCGGCGATCAGCCCGG
>JBJMQK010000515.1:0-3650 GCA_045802735.1 Anaeromyxobacteraceae bacterium
CTGGGGGTCGAGGCGCAGCGGCGAGAGCGCGGCGCCGGGCAGGGCCGCCGCCGTGAGCGACAGCGCGGCGCCCTCCTCCGCCTCGCGCGCGCCGCCGATGACCCCTCCGCCCGTGCAGCCGACGAGGAGCGCCCCTGGAAAGCGCTGCGCCGCGAGGCGTGCGACGGCGTCGCAGCCGCCGGCGTGGTGCGGCGAGGCGAAGGCCAGGAGGAGGTCGGGCGCGGCCCCCTCGAGCTGGGCCACGACGGCGTCGGCCGCCTCGGCGAATGCATCGGCGGCGCCGGCGGCGCGCGACAGCGTGGAGCCCCATCGCATCCCTTCCCGTTACCGCCGGGGCGGCGCCGTCGCACGGCGAAGCGGAGTCGAAGGGCGCGCGTCACGCCGGCGCGTCGAGCCGGGCCGTGAGCCAGCGCGCGGCCTCGCCCAGGCTCTCCTCCGAGATCCCGTGGCCGAGCCCCACGAATTCGCGGTACGTGATGCGCGGCCCGAGGAGCGGCGCCAGCACCTCGTGCGCCTTCCGCCCCTGCGCCAGCGGGATGACCTCGTCCTCGGCGCCGTGGAGGAGGAGCACCTCCGCGCCGGCGAGCGCCTCCGGCGTCGGGTTCGGCGCGTGGAGGTGCGCGAGGCGCGCCGAGTGCGCGACGACGCCGCGCAGCAGGTCGGGGCGGTCGAGGAGCAGCGCCAGCGACATGATCGCGCCCTGGCTGAAGCCGAGGAGGAACACGCGAGCGGGGTCGGCGCCGTGCGCGGCGACCGCCTCCTCGACGAAGCGGCCGAGGAGGTCGCGGCTCGCCAGGATCTCCTCGGGGTCGGCGCGCGGCGGCGAGGCCGTCCAGTCGATGGCGTACCAGCGGTAGCCCATCGGCTCCGCCTCGTGCGGTGCACGCACCGAGAGGATGAGGAGGCGCGGGTCGAGGTGGGGCGCGAGCGGCAACAGGTCCTGCTCGTCGGCCCCGATGCCGTGGAGGAGCAGGAGCAGCGGCGGCCGCGCGGAGCGCGTGCGCGGCGGGGACACGCGGTGAAAGAGGAGCATGGGGAAAGGACATGGCGGCCGCGAGCACCCGGCGCCGCGCTCTCGTGGTCACGGGCGCCGCAGGCCGGGGTGCACGCCCGGGAGGAGTCCCTGATCCTCGGCGATGCGGCCGAGGAGCGCCGCGAGCTGCGCGCGCTCCGGCTCGGTCAGCGCGGCGCACAGCGCGTCGCCGTGGGCGCGCGCCACGCGCCCGATCTCCTCGAGCGCCTCCCGGCCTCGAGGCGTCAGGTGGAGCGCATAGCTCCTGCGGTCGTCGGCGTCGTCGCGGCGCTCGACCAGGCCGCGCGCCTCCAGGTCGTCCACGAGCGCGACGAGGCGGCTCGGGAGGACGCCCAGCCTCTCGCTCAGCGCGCGCTGGCTCTGCCCCGCGGCCTGCCCGAGGACGCGCAGGATGCCGGCGTGCTGCGGCGCGAGCCCGAGCGGCGCGAGGCGTTCGGCGAAGCGGGCGGCCGCGTGCGCGCCGACCTGCGCGAGGAGGAAGGCGAGGTGGCCCGCGCCGCTCCCCCGCGGTGATCCCGGTCCTCGTTGCATGCCAGAACAGTAATACCCAGATTCGATTCATGCAGTGAACGATTCTCGATGCGCTCGCCGCGCCCCCGGAGATCCCAGTGCCCCCGACCGCCACCTCCTCCCGCCACCCCGGTCCGCCGCTTTTCGCCCTCGCGATCGTCCACGACTCCCTCCTGGCCGCGATCCTCCTCGTCACCGAGATCGCGTCGGGCAGCTCGTTCCCCGCGCCCTATTCCGACACGGCACAGGCGCTCGACGCCTTCACGTCCCACGGAGCAGCGCTGCGCTGGACCGCGTTCCTGCAGCTCGGCGCGGCGGTGCCGCTCGGCCTCCTCGCCGCGTCGGCCGCGAGCAGGCTCCGCTTCCTGGGCGTGCGCGCCGCCGGCGCGACGATCGCGCTCTTCGGCGGGATCGCGGCGTCGGTGTTCCTCGCGCTCTCCGCGCTCCTGCAGTGGGCGCTCACGTTCCCGGAGGTCGCGGGGTCGCAGGGCACCGCGCGCGCGCTCCACCTCCTCGCCTTCGCGGCGGGTGGCCCCGCGCACGTCGTCGGCCTCGGCCTCCTCGTGGCCGGCGTCGCGGTGACCGCGGGGCTGCACGGGCTCGCACCGCGCGGCGTCATGTTCGCCGGGATCCTCATCGCGGTCGTGGCCGAGGTCTCCTCGCTCACCCTCGTCGCGCCCGCCGCAGCCTCTCTCCTCCCCGTCGCCCGCTTCCCGGCGATCGCGTGGCTCGCCGTCGCCGCCGCCCTCCTCCCGACCCGGCGGCGCGAGGCAGCCGGCGCGTCGCGCGACCCCGGCGGCGCGCCGGTGGCGCGCTGGCGCTGCCGCGCAGAGGCCGCGCGCTGAGAGGGCTTCGCGGGCACGGCCATGAGCGAGCCCGGCCCCGAAATTCGCCACGCCGTCGGCCCGGAAAGCCAGCATCATCGAGGCGCAGGCGAGCGCCGGTCCGCGCGAAGGAGAACGAAGCATGGGCTTTTCGTCGGAGTTCAAGGCGTTCGCGCTGAAGGGAAACGTCGTCGATCTCGCAGTCGGCGTCATCATCGGCGCCGCCTTCGGGAAGATCGTCGACTCCCTCGTGAACGACCTCGTGATGCCGGTCGTCGGACGGATCTTCGGCGGGCTCGACTTCTCGAACTACTTCGTCCCCCTCAAGGAGGTGCCGCCCGGGGTCCCGCACGCGCTCGACGCGATGAAGAAGGCGGCGATCCCGGTGTTCGCCTACGGCAACTTCATCACCATCTGCCTCAACTTCGCGATCCTGGCGCTCGTCGTCTTCCTCATGGTGAAGCAGTTCAACCGCATGAAGAGGGCGGAGCCGCCCGCTCCCCCCGCCGCGCCTCCCGAGCAGGTCGTCCTGCTCCGCGAGATCCGCGACGCCCTGCGCAGGTGAGCGCGGGGCCCGGGAGGCGCGCTCACGCCGGCGGGCGCTAGACTTCCGCGCCGGAGGTGCACGTGGCACGACCTGGTGATCCCGTCGCGGCGATCGACACGCCCGCGCTCGTCCTCGACCTCGACGCGATGGAGCGGAACCTCGGCCGCATGGCCGCCTTCGCGCGCGAGGCCCGGGTGCGGCTGCGGCCGCACGCCAAGATGCACAAGAGCGCGGAGCTGGCGCGCCTGCAGATCGCCGCGGGCGCGGTGGGCGTGTGCGTGCAGAAGACCTCCGAGGCGGAGGCGCTCGCCGCGGGCGGCGTGGACGACCTGTACATCTCGAACGAGGTGGTCGACCCCGCGAAGCTCGCGCGCGTCGCGGCGCTGGCCCGGACGCTCGCCGCGCGCGGCGGCCGCCTCGCCATCGCGGTGGACAGCGCGCACGGCATCGAGGCGCTCGCCGGAGCGGCGCGCCGCGCGGGGGCGACGCTCGACGCCATCGTCGAGATCGAAGTCGGCCAGGGCCGCTGCGGGGTGCCGAGCGCCGACCGCGACCCGACCGCCGCGGTGGAGCTCGCGCGCCGGGTCGCCGGGAGCCCCGGCCTGCGCCTCGCCGGGCTGCAGGCGTACAACGGCAAGGCGCAGCACGTGCGCGCCGTCGAGGCGCGCCGCGCCGCGGTGGCGGCCACGGTCGCGGCGGCGAGCGCGACCCGCGCCGCGCTCGAGGCGGCCGGCCT